>DASWIV010000072.1:0-5657 GCA_036397475.1 bacterium | reverse complement strand
TGATGTAGCAACGTGCGACATGTCGGTCCTGCAACAACAAAAATGCCACATCGGCCTCACGCCATAGACATTCCCCGCCATTATGCTAAACTCTTTATATCAGGTTCCCGCACCCCGTACGGCAAAATCCGTATGGTTGGGGAACCCGGAGGACGATAATATTGGCAAAACGCATCAAGGCTGAGGAAGTTACAACCCTCACCTTCCACTTCAGGAACGACGTCGAGGCGGTGCAGGTCCTCGGTGTCGCCGATAGCAACTTGCGGGTAATCCAGTCAAACTCATCGGCGAGAGTGGTTCCACGAGGCTCATCGGTCCGGATCACAGGTCCGCGCCATGAAGTCGCGCTGGTGCAGGAGCTTCTTGGGCTTCTTGTCAAACGCGCGCAGAACGAGGACGAGATCACCGAGGACGATATCGAGCAGTTTTTCCTGAATCACCGCTCAAGGGCAGCGGAGCCGGTAGAAATTGATCCGGAGGAAATCCAGCCGGGCGAGGAACCGGTCACACATTTCGATTCCGGATTCGACCGTCTGGTCATCGACGCCGGACTATTGAAAATCCGCCCGCGAACACCGGGACAGGCGGACTATATCCGCGCGATGAGAGAAAACGCGATCACATTCTGCGCCGGTCCTGCCGGTACGGGTAAGACGTATCTCGCTGTAGCGATGGCGGTTAATTACCTGTCCAAGGGAAAAGTCCAGCGGATTATTCTCACACGTCCGGCTGTCGAGGCGGGAGAATCGCTTGGATATCTTCCCGGAACTTTCCAGGACAAGGTCGATCCATATTTCCGCCCATTGTACGACGCGCTCTATGAGATGATGGGAATTGAAAAGTGCAGGCGCTTGATTGAACGGGAAGTTATCGAGATCGCTCCGCTTGCGTACATGAGGGGACGTACGCTGAACAAGAGTTTTATAATTCTCGATGAAGCACAGAATACGATCGCCACACAGATGAAAATGTTTTTGACGAGAATGGGTCCACGGTCATTCATGGTTGTCACGGGCGACCCGAGCCAGGTTGATCTCGACGGACGCCGCGAGTCGGGCCTTGCACACGCACTCAATGTCCTCTCCGACGTCACTGGAATAGGCTTCATCCGGCTCAACGAGACCGATATAGTGAGGCATTCACTTGTCCAGCAGATAGTGGAAGCGTACGAACGCAGGGAAAACGGGGACATTAACAACAACCATAAGACAAAGAAATTGTCGGATTAAAAAATAAATATTCAAGGGGTAGCGATAATTGCACCAATAAGGGTCACCGCTCTAATCCTGCTCCTGACCATCTGCTTCCCAGATACTGCACGATCAACCGAACCCGATAGGTCCGGATTTCCCGAGGACGCGTGGGCGAACCTCGTAGGTACGTCATGCCTGTTCATGGACAAGAACGACGGCAGAACTTTTTATCTTGTCTGCTACATCGAGAACATGGGAGAATTCGCACACCGACACTCTTTAAATGAGCGAAGGATGAGATATGTCAATACTTCAACAATTAACGCAAACATTATTATGGCTAGGTATTGGATAACCTTTCTTTTAGGTTGAATCACGCTTCCTGCTAAAACCGACATTTCACCCCACAGACATTTACCCTTTAAAACCATATTAAATTGATTTTCCCGATACTACTCTGTACCCTTTTTATCGCTACGGACGATATATATAAGGTTAACTGTTTATGAACCCATCGGACGAAGGTCCAGGACTAATATCTTCATGGTGGCGTAAGCTCATCGATAATCCCGATACCCCGCGTATCGCGGTCGCTGCCGCATGCTTCCTGCTCGTCTTCGCAGTAACCACAAACCATATGCTGAATCCGCGTTCGGCTGTACCGCATGTCGGAGATATAGCACGCCGCGACTTCGCCGCTAACCGGGATACCACTTATATCGATTCGGAAGAGACCGCCGCGGCGAAGATAGCCGCGGAAGATGCCATACGGCCGGTTTATACTGCCGATGCGAATATTAACGCGGGGATCCTCAGCGACCTGACCAGCTTTTTTGTCACACTCGACAGCTATTCTGTCCAGCTCAAAAATGCGCTCAGCTTCACGTCCAATACTCCCGTTGAACATCGGTCGACCCCGATAATTAATGACGACGGCACCGTGTATTATCCGATCCCTGATGAGACCCCGAAAACTCCCGCGGAAATTGAAGATGAAGCGGTCACGGCTCTCCTCGACAAACTCGACAAGGCACTTCATATTCGTCGCCACCTTGTAGGACCAGTTACCGACGAAGATATCAAGGCACTGCTGGGCATGGATTTTGAAGCCCAGGCAATGATCAAGTCTATCGTTGACTCATCAATTCGAGAGCGGATACTGGGCCTTATCCAACAGGATGAAAGCAGCCTGGTCGATGCGCTCGAGGTGCTTCGGAATACGGTTATTACAAAGATCGAGAATACCAGCCTGAACGCAAACGAGGGACGAATCTCAATCCTTCTCGCGGGATATTTCCTCCGGCCGAACGCCACAATAGATCAGGCAAAAACGCAGGAGGAAAGGGCGAGAGCAAGGGAAGCAGCCAGCGATGTCATCAAGGAAGTGAGCGAAGGAGAGATTTTCCTGCGAGCCGGAGAACGTGTAACGCAGGAGGATGTCGACATCATGGTGTCGCTGGGAATGACCGCTGAAGCCGCCGCGGCGTCGGTATGGATCAATATCGTGCTGTTTACTGTGGTACTCGGTATCGCCTTCCTGCTTGGGATAACATATCTTCCCGGACGGTCGATGCCTCAGCTGCAGGATCTTCGGTTCTACCTGTTGTTTTACACCATTCTGATCATCGGATATCTCTCCTCTTTTTTCCTGCTACAGACATTCACAGCCGGAAAATCCGGCTCGGAGCAGCCAATTTACATGCTGGTCGCGTCCCTGCCAATGGTTGGAACGGCAGTGCTTTTCTCGCACTATTTCACGCGGATGCTTTCTGCCACAGTAACAAGTTTCATGGCTATCACGATCACGATAGCGTCCGGAGAACCTGCCCTTCTGCTGCCGTCGATCTTTCCCTCATTGGCGGCAAGCCTGTTGATCCGGAGGGATTGTCCGAAAAATCTGATGATCAGGGCGATTATCATAATTCCGGTCCTCTGGGCTATATCGGTGCTTGCCATTATTTTTTCTGCCACCCTGGATATCACCGTGATATCGGAAAACTGGTGGATATTATTGCTGGGAATGATCCCCGCACCGATCGCGATGCTGTTGTCGAATGTAGTGCTCGATACCGCGTTCAATATTCCTACTGCCAGCCGCCTGAGAGAATTCGATTCGCAGGACCATCCTTTATTGAGAAAATTGCAGCTTGAAGCTCCGGGTACGTGGCACCATTCAATGATGGTTGGACTTATCGCGGAAGCGGCGTGCCAGGCGCTTGGAGGAAACTCCCTGCTGGTCCGGGTCGCTTGCATGTACCATGATATAGGGAAAGCCAAACGTCCGGAATTTTTCATTGAGAACCAGCGGTCGGGATCGAATGTACACGACAAGTATTCCCCATGGCTTTCAAAAATTATCGTTGAAAGCCACGTGAAGGACGGGATCGCCATGGCTCGTGCGCATGGGCTTCCCGAAGAGCTCGTCGGCATGATTCCACAGCATCATGGAACCACACTGATCAAGTATTTCTTCCGCAAGGCCCTGGCTATGTCAGAAGATGGCTATGTAAATGAATATGATTACAGGTATCCGGGACCCAAACCTCAGTCGCTTGAGGCAGCCTGTATCAACCTAGCGGATGCATGCGAAAGCGCGACGAGGTCGCTTGAAGAGCCAACTCCGCACCGTATTAAAGCCCTGGTTGAGAGGATCTATGAAGACAGGCTTCTCGATGGGCAGTACGATGAATGCGGACTCGCGCTGAATCAGCTTGAAATAATCAAGGAAACGATAATTGAACGTCTTATAGGCGCGTACCATGCCAGGATCGAGTATCCGGAAGAAGATGAGTTGAGACGCCAGTTCCAGTTAAAACGTGCCGAAGGCGAGAAGCCAACATCGAAAAAGGAACCTCTTCCTGTAACCGATGAATGAAACATCAGCCGCATAATGAAACCTCCCGACCTCAAACCTGCTGTTTATCTGAAATTATCCGCTGAATTTCCCAGGGGCTTTATTGGTGTTGAAAATCTTGAAGCATTTTTATCGGAAGCCGTAGACGCGATCCTGAAGGAATCGGCAATCGACGCAGCGCCGGGGGTGGATGTAACCATTTGCGGCGACGATAAGATCCGGCTGATCAACCGGGAACATCGAGGGATCGATAAACCGACCGATGTACTGAGTTTTCCCCAGCAGACGGCGGAAGATCTGAATGAGATCGGGACGGATAGCATCTCAATTCTTGGCGACCTGGTGATCAGTGTCGAAACAATAAGCAGGCAGGCGAGTGAGCGGGGACTGGATTTCGCCGCGAGATTTATCGAATGTTTAATCCACGGCGTGCTTCATTTGCTGACCTACGACCATGAGGTAGACGAGGACCGGGAAGTAATGGAGCGGCTTGAGGACCAGCTGTACCCGAAAATTACAGATATTGCCGATAAATACATGTCCACTGATTAGGCGTTGCGGGTTTACAAATCAAAATGATTACTGATACAATTTCAGCAGGAACTAGTTGATGGTCGAAGAACAGGACAGCGATTCCAGCCAACCTCCATCGAGGTATATCCATTTATTCAATATATACGTTCGTAATTTCGGCGGCGCGACGTACTGTGTCGCGTTGAAAGCTCGACGTAGACCGGACCTGCGCGGGGGTGATAGTCTCCTTGGACGATCCGGTTAGTATATCTTACGCTGCGAATTTCCATTCTATTTTCCTTTCATTTACCTTACCTGCTGTTACTGATATTACAGGCGAAGTTGCCTTGTCGGATTTCACGCCTTATCTGTTTGGCATATTACTGGCCACATTGACGTCTTTCGTTTTTTCGGGTCTTGAAGCCGGCTTCCTGAGCATTAGTCCTCTCTGGGTAAGTGAAAAAGTTGAGAAGGGTTTCAGGCGAGCGATTTACATTCAGGAAGCTTTGAGAATTCCGTCGAGATTGATATCTGTAATGCTCTCTATGGAGATTACATCTAATGTGGTTCTAACTGTCCTGTGGAACACTGTCGGATTGCTGATTCTGAATTTATCCGGACTTCCCGATTGGACTCTCGTCATTTGGAATGCGGTCCTTCTAATATATATAGTCACATTTCTCGAAATATTTCCGAAATCGATTTTTACCACCCATACAGAATCGTTGACCATGTTCTTCGCACCGCTTGCGATCTTTCTTATAAAGGTTGTTTATCCGGTTGTCGCGGTACTTGAATGGTTGTCATCGATAGTCATTAGAATTGTTACAGGGAAAAAGGTCAATCCCAGAATTACAACTGTTACTGAGCAGGATTTAATGAATCTGGTTAAGGTAGGGACAAGCGAAGGAGTCCTTATCAAGCAGGAACAGGAAATGATCCATTCGATCTTCGAATTCGGGGACCGTGTTGCGAGAGAGGTCATGGTGCCGAGAGTCGATTCGATCATGCTTGATATCGATGATGAGATATCGACCGCACTCGACGCGATCATTAACTCCGGGCATTCGAGGATACCTGTGTATGAGGGCAGTATC
>DASWIV010000071.1:0-20268 GCA_036397475.1 bacterium | reverse complement strand
GGGCTGATTTTTCGCGAATTCAGTTCACCCCTGACCTTCTCCCTGCCGATATTGTCGGGACAAGAATATATAATCCGCAGACGTCTGACTTTTCAACGCGAAAGGGACCGGTATTCGCGAACCTGCTGCTCGCCGACGAGATAAACAGAGCGCCTGCGAAAGTACAGTCGGCCCTGCTTGAAGCCATGCAGGAGAAGCAGGTCACGATCGGTGAAAATACATTTAAGCTCCCGAATCCATTCCTCGTAATGGCTACCCAGAACCCGATAGAAACGGAAGGCACGTATCCACTTCCCGAAGCCCAGCTCGACCGTTTCATGCTCAAGGTAAAAGTCACATATCCCTGGAGAGCGGAAGAAAGCCTGATAATCGACCGAATCACATCCGGAGAAAAGATCACCCTTAAGCCGGTAATTAATCCCAAACAGGTAATTGAGATGCAGGACATGGTCGACAAGATCTATGTCGATGAGAATATCAAGAAATATGTCCTGGATATAGTCTACGCCACCCGCAACCCGAAGGAATTCAATCTCGATGTAGAGTACCTGATCGAGTACGGGGCGTCGCCTCGCGCCAGCATTTACCTTGTTATGACAGCCAAGGCATTCGCGTTTTTGAACGGACGCGGATTCGTTACACCCGACGATGTAAAGGCAATGGTAATGGATGTGCTTCGCCATAGAATTCTTCTCACTTACGAAGCTGAAGCAGAGGAAGTAACCAGCGAGGACATAGTCCAGAAAATCCTAGGCGCTGTTTATGTACCCTGATCGCTGATTACCGCTTCAAATATGAGATAATCTCCATGCGTGAGGAATTTTTTCAAAAATTATTTTCGTGTATTTCATGAGTTATTGCGCCTGGAGGATAATCCTCTCTACAATTATCTCATCGACCTGCTGATCGGGCGAATCGAATTAATTGACATCCTTAATCCGGAACGCCATGTCAGATGGCAGCTTTCAGTCATGCTTATCCTCTGCATGTTAGGGTTGCTCCATGTGATTTTTAATGATTTCCAGGGACTCCCGGTCGCCCTGATGGTAATTTTAATGCCCATTCCGGTATTTGGCGGATTATTCCTTTCCGGACTTGCTGCACAGGCGGATGCGTCAAGAAATTACCCGTCTCCCCTGGACGATCCACACGCGATCGAGTTACTTCTGGAGTCCCCACTCACCGAGGCGGAAATTGTAGCCGCGACAGTCGGGAGCGTCTCCAGATTCCCCCTGCTTGACATCACATGGAGCCGCAAAGCACTAAAGATCATCGCGCTGTGGGTAATTAATGTTGCATTCTTCGTCCTGTTTACTGCAGGTGCCGCGTTGTCCGGCGGATATAACTCCGGACCTTCGCTCCTGACCGACATCATATTCACCGCCGTATGCCTGTACGCACCGGCTTTAGCGGTATTCGCGTTTTTCCCTCTTCTCTCCGCGCTGGATATTCTTCTCGTGCCTGTTTCATGGGTCAAAATAGAAAGGGGTCACGTCAGCCGGCCGGGCATGAGTTCACCTGTACGATCCGGAAGGCTCCCGTATATAGCTGCCGGAATATCAATTCTTTCAATTAATGCGATTGTTCTTTCACATGGGGGGTTTACCGCCTCAACTACCCGGTGGGTATTGCTTAGGGCGGTTCCAGTAATTATTTCTGTAACGGGGATTGCCGTTATTCTTCTCCTCATGTACGCCGAAAAACACCTGTGCAAACTGCGCACTCATGGTTAAAAATCCCAGTGGCTTTTTAAAACTTCCCGCAGGTGGTCGAGGGTTTCAACCGCACCCGGTGACGGACGTCCTCTCATGGGCACATCGGTCTCACAAAATGATTCCGCTGTCGAGGCTTCAAGGCAGCTTATGAGCGAGTCTGACATCGCTTCAAGGTTATATCCGCCTTCAAGTGTGAAAATAACCGGGGCTCCGACATCGTTCGCGAAAGCGCGTATCAGGCAGGTAGTCTGCCCGAACATCTCTGTGGTGACCTGCAGCATGCAAAGGGGATCGTCGATATGGGCATCGAAACCGGCAGAGACGATTATGAGCTGCGGCTTATACGCGATTGCGATCGGGGCGACTACCTCTTTATGGTAAAGCGAAAATGTGTCGTTGCCTGCACCTGCCAGGACAGGGAAATTGACATTGTATCCCCTTCCCTTTCCATTCCCTGTCTCATCTATATGGCCAGTCCCGGGATAATGGTATGACTGGTGGATTGACGTGTACAGCACTCCCGGATCCGAGTAAAAAATATCCTGTGTGCCATTACCATGATGAGCGTCGAAATCTATGATCATTACACGCTCGACACCGTAGTTTGCCCTCGCGTATTCAGCCGCGCAAGCCGCGTTATTGAACAGGCAGAATCCCATCGACCTCTCCGGAACCGCGTGATGTCCGGGCGGACGCACCAGTCCCCATACGATTGAATATTCCTTTTGTCCAAGGAGCAGGTCCACCCCCTGGCAAAGGGCACCGACTGCCCTTGTGGCAGCTGAATAGCTCGATGGACACACAACGGTGTCAGGATCGAGCCTGATCATTTTTTGAGGAGCGTTCGCCGATTCATCGCATGCACGCTTTACTTCCTTGAGATGACCACTGGTGTGGCAGCGGAGAATATCGTCTTCGTCGCATGGCTCAGGCGACATCCAGTCGATCTTTTCATTTACTTCGTTCTCTTTTATGGCGTTGATCGATACCAGCAGGCGGTTCGAATTTTCCGGATGATGGCCGGTATGATGCTTTATGAAATCTTCGTGGGAATAAACCGCTATACGGGAGTGAGCATACTTGATATCTTCAAACTCCGGGGCGGTGAAGTTATCGTGGTCGGGGTACATGGTGAAGCCTTCTTAACAGTGAATTATTTATTACGGGCGTCGAAGCGCTCATAGATATCTTTCAGTCGAAGGAAAAACTTTTTCCCGTCGATTTTAGCAGGAATCTCTTCGCCGTTAAACGTTATCGGCACATAATGGTCGGCACCTTCCAGCACCAGCGCTCTCCCGGTGCTCGCATTCGACGGGGCACCGACCACGAACAGGCCGACCTTCCTGGTCTTAATTCTTGACTTGATCGTATGGATCAGTTTCGTGACATCATAAGGGTTCATGCTTGCGTCGAGGATAATGCTGTGGACATCCCGTCTGGCCAGAAAATCCATGCACCCCTGCACACTGTCGAATTTTCCGACCGGGTGCCCACCGAGGGCATTAAGTTTCCAGAACAGCACTTTGAAAACCTGGTCGTTGCCGCACGCTACAACAGGCAGGGGCTCGTGTTCCGCCGGCTCTTCCGGAAGCGGCTCAACTTCGCCTCCAAGCGCGATAATCGCTTCCCGTTCGGTTTCGTACCATGCCAGGAGAGACCGGTCGGCGAAAGTTAAAATATATTCGTTGACGTCTCCTTCAGCGGAGCAGACGATCATTCCGCCTCCTGCACGATGGCAGGCACGGCCCAGGGAATGAAATGTACCGATCATCTCACGATGGATCTCGATGCATTCACGCATGTTTAATACAATTCTTGGAAGATGCTCCTTGAGAATATCCTGTACCTTGGTGCGAAGTGCGGCTGCGCCCGGCATATCGAGCCTGCCGTTGACGTCGATTATCTCTACGGCTTTATCGCCGCTCCCGATCCTCCTCCGCCGAAGTTCAAGGGGCATTTCAGGAGACTCCCCCCGCTACCTTCGCCGCAAATGCCCTTGTAATAGCGAGAAATTCGTTGAGGTCGAGACTCGCTCCCCCAACCAGCACTCCGTCCACGTCGGGAAGATTTGTGTATGATTTTGAGATTGAAGAGGTGATGCTGCCGCCATATAAAATTCTTATGGCGCTCGCGGTTTCAGGCGTGAATCGCTCCTTGATCCAGTTCCTTATGAAACCACACATTTCCTGTGCATCCTTTGGTTCAGCCTGCTTGCCTGTACCAATAGCCCATACAGGTTCATACGCGATTATCGCACCGCCTGTCACCTCAAGCCCTTCCCATGCGTAGCCAAGCTGTTCAGCAACAACGTCCCTGGTTTTACCCGCTTCCCTGTCCATCAATTTTTCGCCTACACAGAGGACCGGAATTAACCTGTCCTTCAATGCGCGGGTTAATTTTTTCCCGACCGTAGAGTTGTCTTCATTACATTTGGTTCTTCGTTCGGAATGCCCTACAAGAACATGGGTAGCACCGGCAGATCTGACCTGAGTACCGCTGGTCTCGCCTGTCCACGCCCCGTCCTTTTCGAAATGAAGATCCTGCGCCCCTATGTACATCGGCGATTCATCGCCAAGTTCAGACCTCATCGCGTGAATGAATGGAGATGGAGCGAATATCGTCACGCTTATCGACGATTCATCCACGTCCCTGAACAGGGCCGGGACGAATTCATATATGTAATCCATCGCTTCGGACAGGGTCTTGTTCATTTTCCAGTTGGCATAGACGCATGGAATTCGCATGTAACACCTCTTGCGATCCTGGGACAGGTTCGATTTCAATCAATACAATCCGTTTATATTTAAACAGCGGACTCGACAGTCTCCGGCTGTGGTTCCATTAATGCCGCGACACCGGGTAGAAGCTTTCCGCTCATATATTCAAGGCTCGCGCCGCCACCGGTAGATATGTGGCTGAATCCCCAGCCCAGGCCAAGTTTGTTGATAGCGCTCATGGTCTCGCCGCCACCTGCGACTGAGTACGATCTGGTACTGAGGGCGATTGCCTTCGCGACCGCTCGCGTACCGAAAACGTAGCGCGGATCCTCAAACATTCCTACAGGACCATTCCATAGAACGGTTCCGGCACGCCTCAACAGCGGTTTCCACGCAACGATTGTTTTAGGGCCTACATCGTATGACGAGCAGTCCGGCGGAATATGATCCAGGTCGACTATACTGGGTTCGGTATTAGGTTCAAGATCCGGTGCTACAAGCAGGTCTCGAGGAAGCTCGATCCTGTATCCAAGCCTGTGCTGATCGTTTAACACACGTCGGACATCGTCGATCAGATCATCCTCCGCCTGTCCGGTCCCGATCTCTTTTCCTATAGCCTTAAGGAAAGTGTTCGCGCACGATCCACCTATCATGATCGTATCGACCTTGTCCTTCAGAAATTCCAGTACCGGAAGTTTATTTTCGGCTTTTGCCCCGCCAAGCACCACGATATACGGACGGACCACATCCGGGCTTATCAGTTTACGCAGGTGGTCAAGTTCATCTTCCAGAAGATATCCAGCGTAATGCGGCAGGAATTCAGCGATAGCATGCACACTCGCGTGGGCTCGATGCGACGTTCCGAACGCGTCGTTCACAAAAATATCCGCAAGGCGTGCGTACGCCCTGGCAAGTTCCGGATCGTTCTTCGATTCACCGTCGAAAAATCTGACGTTTTCAAGTACCGCCATCTGTCCGGGCTGCAGTCTCGTAATGGACTCCGGGATGGGTCCGCTGATATATTCTTCAATTAACGGAATATTGATCCCGATCAACTGAGTTAACCTGTCCGCGACCGGTTTCAGGCTCAGCCTGGGATCAGGCCCGCCCTTGGGACGCCCCAGGTGGCTTGTCACCAGTACTATTGCTCCCATATCAAGAAGTTCGTGAATTGTCCTTAAACTAGCCTTAATACGGGAATCGTCCGTAATTTTTCCATCCCCGTTAATCGGGACATTATGGTCACATCGGAGGAATACTCGTTTTCCCTCGACATTAGCATCATTGATGTGTGGAAGATTGGTCATAGCAGGACTCCTCAATCCTATCCTCAGTATACAGAGTAAATTTTTTGTATCCAATATTTTAAGGAGTTTATATCCCTTTTTGTACCATGTAATTCAGCATATCTACAAGGGCTTCTGTATAACCCCATTCGTTATCGTACCAGCCGATAATCTTGACCAGCCTGTCCCCGACAACCCTGGTCAACTCCGAGTCGAAAATCGCCGAATACCTTGTGCCCTCGTGATCGCTCGACACTGTCGGTTCTGTTTCATAGTAAATGATGTCCTTCATCGACCCGTCAGCCGCGTCTTTGAAAATCCTGTTGACTTCATCCTCACTGGTACCTTTTCCAACCCAGCATGTCAGGTCAACAAAACTGACTGTCGGCGTCGGAACCCGTATTGCAAATCCGTTTAATTTTCCCTTCAGTTCCGGTATGACGAGCCCGATCGCTTTTGCGGCACCAGTGGATGTCGGAATGAGATTCAGTGCCGCCCCACGCGCTCTTCGCAGATCCTTGTGGGAATTATCAAGCAGATTCTGTGTCGCGGTATACGCGTGAACAGTCAACATCAGCCCTGCTTCAATTCCAAGTGAGTCGTTAAGGACTTTTGAAATTGGAGCCAGGCAATTAGTTGTGCAGCTCGCATTTGAAATTATATTGTGTTTGCCGAGATCGTACAGGCCGTGGTTGATTCCCCAGACAAATGTCACATCCGGACCATCCCCCTTTCCCGGGGCAGAGATGAATACCTTCTTTGCACCGGCGTCGAGTTGTTTCTGGCATCCTTCACGATCGGTGAATTTGCCCGTAGCCTCGATCGAAATATCAACTCCCATTTCCTTCCACGGGAGCTCCGAAGGGTCGTTGCATTCGAGGCACTTGATGGTCTTTCCGATATCCGGAAGTGTGATATCATTTGTAGTTTCGTTGTATTCCGAATTGAAGCGGCCGTAGATCGTATCGAATTTAAGTGTATGGCCCTTGATCTGGGTCCTCGACCTGGAATTCACGGCGACAATTTCCCAGCCGGGATCTTCGCCTCTTCTGATTCTCTCAGCCCAGATCCGGACAATCAGGCGTCCGATTCTGCCAAATCCGTTGATTCCAACTTTCACAGACATTTCAGTAATTTCTCCTGTCAGTTTTCTGATTTCTTATCGCAGCCGGTTCTCCGACGGAGCAGCTTTAAACTACTCTTTTACTTGCCTATATCCCGGTGGACAACATTAACCTCGTAACCGTGTTCCGACAGGGCAGCTCCTATCTTTTCCGCAATGTATACGCTTCTGTGATGTCCACCCGTACATCCGATCGCGACATTCAGCCGCAACCGGCCCTCTTCACTGAACTTGGGTACAAGCCACGTCAGTAAATCTTCAGTTTTCTTCAGGAATTGCCTGCACTCAGGCGCGCGGTTTATAAATTCCCCCACTTCCTCTTCCAGGCCGGTCATAGCCTTTAATTCAGGCTCATAGAATGGATTAGGGAGAAACCGAACGTCGAATACAAAGTCAGGATCAAGGGGAATTCCATACTTGTAACCAAACGACAGAACCCGTATTCCGGTCCTTGGTTTCGTGCGCTCTGACGACACATAGGACTCGATATTTTTCCTCAGATCCGACGATTTCATGTTAGACGTATCCAGCGTGAAATCGGCTTCATGCTCTACTGTGGCAAGCAGCTGGCGTTCCCTTTCAAGCGCCTGGCCGAGTTCTTCACCCGGTTTTGCAAGCGGATGCTCTCTCCGCGTTTCCTTGTACCTGCGCACGAGAATGTGATCCTTGGCGTCGAGAAAAATAATTTTCACATCGTGCCCGGTTGCCTTCAGTTCGGACACACTGTCCAGCAGTCCCTGGAAAAATTCACGCGCTCTGATATCGATCACGACAGCCATACCGGCGAAGGTCGGCGACGTACCTGAGCCTGCGAGTGTCAGCGCGATAAATTTGTCCAGTAACTGGGGGGGTAAATTGTCGATTGTGAAGTAATTGGCGTCCTCAAAGACCCTCAGCGCACTGGTTTTTCCCGCACCCGACATACCCGTGATTACGACTATCGCGGGCGAGTGGGAAACGTCCGGCGAGTTCCCTTCGACACCTGGTTGCATTTCGGGTAATGGATTCATGTACCCGTATCTTTCGCTCTCTTCCCTTGATTTAAGGGAAATGGAGTATAACATATGACCTTGCGCGTTTGTATCCGCATAAGGCTTAATTTGCCGAATTTTTTGCAAGCCTTCAGGAGGTTACGTCAGGATTTGTACGATGCTCCCTCGAGGTCAAGGAGCCATGCCTTCTCATCCAGTCCACCGCCAAATCCATGAAGTTTTCCGGCAGATCCAAGTACTCTATGGCATGGAATTATTATCGGGACACGATTCTGCCCGCACGCAGCTCCGACAGCCCTCGACGCTTTCGGGTTTTCAATGCGTTTAGCAAGGTCGCCGTATGTGATCGTTTGTCCGAACTGGATCTTTTTCATTTCATTCCACACCCTCACCTGGAATTCCGTCCCCTCTATTACCACGGGCACAGAGAAATTAGAACGAAGGCCTTCGCAATATTCCGATATTTCGGTGCGAAGCTGCAGCAGGAATTTTGATGCTGTGCTAGAGTCGACAGGCGACGTATCGTGAAACCGATTCATAATTTCCTCTTTTTTCCTGCTCCACTCGAGTGCGGTTATGCCATTATCATTCGCGACAGCCCCAAACCATCGCGAACCTTCTTTCCAGATACAAGTCCGTGTTTCCATTTTATTTACCCTATTATATTGATGAAATTATATCCCATTTTGCTAGATTAGTCAGTTATTATGCCGCATATAACGCTTGTCTGAACGTCCGGATGCATAAATTAAACCCGCACTTCTTTTGACTTACTTCTCGACTTCCCCGCCTTTTTCTTCCTCTTTACATCGAACATCTCCGCAAGAAACACTCCCGTATGGCTTTCTGAATGCTCAGCGACCTCTATCGGCGTACCCTCGGCAAGAACATAACCGCCAGCATCCCCGCCTTCCGGTCCAAGGTCAATCACCCAGTCGGCACCCGCTATTACGTCAAGGTTATGCTCGATCACCACGACCGTATGTCCCATATCCACCAGACGCTGGAGGACCATCAAAAGTTTCTGGACATCATAGTAATGCAGACCGGTAGTCGGCTCATCAAGTATGTACAGGATGTGTCCCTGCTTCTTCTTCGCGAGTTCTGACGATAATTTCACCCTTTGAGCTTCGCCACCGGACAATGTGGGAGCCGGTTGACCAAGCTGGATATATCCCAACCCGACATCCGCTATCAGTTCCAGCCGTTCGGATATAGCCTTGTGTGCTGAGAAAAATTCAACCGCCTGATCCACTGTCATCGATAAAACATCATGGATATTTTTGCCCCGGTAGGTAATCTCCAGTGTTTCCCTGTTGTATCTCTTTCCGCCACATGCCTCGCACTTCACGTATATATCCGGAAGAAAATGCATCTCGATCTTCAGCATCCCGTCGCCATCGCACTTGGCGCAGCGACCACCGCTTACATTAAATGAAAATCTGCCCGGTGAATATCCTCTCGCTTTTGCTTCCGGTGTCTCCGCGAACAGCGACCTGATTTTGTCGAAGATCTTGGTGTACGTAACCGGATTTGATCGTGGCGTGCGTCCGATAGGTGACTGGTCAACAACAATGCATCCCTCAATGTATCCAAGCCCGTCAATTCCATCGCAGGACCCCGGCTTATCAGTCCTCGTACCGAATTCGTGCGCAATATTTCTCCATAATGTTTCATTGATCAGGCTCGACTTACCACTGCCCGATACACCGGTCACAGCCACAAACCGTCCGAGTGGGATATGGACATCCATTTCCTTCAGATTGTTATGTCTCGGTTTCTTGATGACAACATACTCGCCATTCCCTTTTCTGATAGGGCGTTTCTTAAGTCCCTGCTCCTCATCTTTTTCAACGAGAAACCTTGCTGTCGGACTTTCCTTCACCTTTTTAATGCCATCGGGACTACCCTCGGCGACAACTTCTCCGCCATGGACTCCCGCACCCGGACCGAGATCTATCACATGATCGGCAGCACGAATTGTGTTTTCATCGTGCTCAACCACGATCACCGTATTCCCGATATCCCTCAGGCCCTTCAGTGTGCTGATGAGCCTGTCGTTATCTCTTTGATGAAGCCCTATCGATGGCTCATCCAGGATATATAAAACCCCTGTCAGGTTTGAGCCTATCTGTGTCGCAAGACGTATCCTCTGGCTTTCACCGCCGGATAATGTTCCTGCACCCCTCGAAAGCGTTATGTAAGATAGCCCCACATTGTTAAGAAAACTAAGGCGCGAAATAAGCTCCTTCATTATTCTCTCGCCGATTTTCATCTGGAAGCTTGTCAGCTTCAATCCATTAAAAAATTCCAGAAGGTCCCCGATGCTGACTTCCGACACATCGTGGATATTGCGTTCTCCTATCGTCACAGCGAGGGCGACATCCTTCAGCCTGCGTCCCCTGCATTCGGGGCACGGACGGTCGCTCATGTACATTTCCAGTACGTTCCGGACGTAATCCGACGAAGTTTCCCGGTACCTTTCCTGCAAATAAGTCAGTACTCCGTTGAAATTGAATCGTCCCTTCCTGCGACGTCCCTCGGAGTTGTGCCACGTGAATTTTACCTTTACCGGTTCGCCGCCATCTATCAGTTGTTCTACAAGTTTCTTATCAAGGTCTTTGAGTGGAACATATGGATCGATGCCAAGCTCATGCGCAGCTGCGTGGATCATGCTGGTGAGATAGCCGGAGCTCGTCCCGCGCCACGGAAGGATCGCTTCATCCACCAGTGATTTTTCCTTATCTACCACCAGGTCCGGGTCGATCTCTTTTAATGTCCCCAATCCGCTGCACCTGTCACAGGCTCCGTACGGAGAATTGAATGAGAATAATTTCGGTGTAATTTCCGGAAGTGAGATCCCGCACGCGTCGCACGCGAAATTTGTACCGAAAAGTTCATCTTCGCCGGTATCGGGATTATGAATAATGACCAGTCCGTCCGCTCGATGAAGGCTAAGTTCAATCGATTCAGTCAGCCTCTGCTTTATTGTGTCCTTCACCTGCACCCTGTCCACGACAATATCAATGGAGTGAATTCCGTACCTGTCGATCTCGATGTCATCTGTCAGAAGGTAAATTTCACCATCGACCCTGACACGTGAAAATCCCTCCTGGGCAAGCGACGAGAATAATTTCTGGTATTGTCCTTTCTTCCGCCTGACAATGGGAGAGAGGATGTACAACCGGGTATCTTCGGGCTTCCGGAGAATCCTGTCGACAATTTCCTGTGGCGACTGGCTCTGGACACTTGCTCCACAATTGGGGCAATGAGGCTCCCCAACCCGTGCATATAAAAGCCTCAGGTAATCATGAATTTCCGTGACGGTGCCGACTGTCGAGCGCGGATTCCTGCTTGTCGATTTCTGGTCGATAGAAATTGCCGGGGAAAGTCCCTCAATGTAATCCACGTCGGGCTTATCCATCTGCCCCAGGAATTGCCTTGCATATGACGACAGGGACTCGACATACCGCCTCTGTCCTTCGGCGTAGATCGTGTCGAATGCCAGCGACGATTTCCCCGATCCGGACAATCCCGTAACTACGACAAGCTGGTTGCGGGGAATATCCACGTCGATATTTTTTAAATTATGCTGGCGTGCTCCGCGAATGATGATCTTATCGCGGCTATCCGGTGCTTTCCCATTTCCTTTGGATTTTGTACTGTTCGATTTCCTTGGCATTAAGCCACCCTCTCATCTCTCAAAACCATTATTCAAAAAAAAGTAAAATTGTCTTCTTCGCCTGTATTATCGTTACCCTCACCCGACCCTTCCCCGGATCCTTCATCCGAAGATTCCCCGGGTTCATCATCCGCTTCTTCTTCCGGAGGGGGTTGATCGATCGAGTCCAGCCTGGCCTGGATCTCAGCCTTTGCCGACGCATCCGTTTCAAGGTCGAGGTACCTCTCAAGGTAGATTTTTGCCTGGACCGTCTGATGGTTATCTAAGTACGCCAGCCCAAGTTCGCGATTAACCTGCGCGTAGTTGGAATGGACGTTCCACGCTTCCTGCAGGAGGGCGATTGCGTCGTCATAATTCCCAAGTGCCCGCTGCTGGCGTCCCAGGCTCAGCCTGTTCGCGTAAAGCTCATCGCCCTCAAGGTCGGGAAGATCTCCGAAATCAAATCCCGGTTCGGTTTCCTCCGTGGGCTCTTCCTCGGCAACCGTCTCTTCTTCCGTGTCCTCTTCGGGAGTCTCCTCTTCGATCACTTCCTCTGTCGGCGCTTCTTCTGCAATTTCTTCATCAATTTCTTCCGGCTCTTCTTCGATGATCTCCTCTTCTTCGATCGGAGTTTCTTCCTCTATGACTTCAGGTTCCTCTATTGTTTCCTCTTCGATCCGGGTCACCGGTAGTTCACCATTTTCGATCAGGTAATTCAGTTCCTGGATTTTGCCGGCGGCAAGCGACGAAAATCTCGTATCCGGCTCAACCGAAAGGTAATCGTTGTAAGCTTTTATCGCTTCGGAATAGTTGCCAAGAGCGTAGTGAAGTTCACCCGCGACATAGTGTGCGAGCGGATATCCCGGGTCGCTGTTCCATGCTTCCTTCAGCATGTCCTCGCCGAGCTGGTATTCACCCATATTGATGTAGACTTCAGCAAGATTTGCGTACACCGACGGGTCGCCAGGTTTCAGGTCCTTGGCTTCCGAGTAATACGATCTCGCGAGTTCCCAGTTTCCTTTCATGGCATGAGCGCCGGCAAGATTTTTCAAGACATCGAAATTCGCCGGATCTATCTGATGTGCCGAGTTAAATTCCTGGATGGCTTCATCGAAATTTCCGGCCTCCAGCATCCCGACTCCACGTGAATAAGGAGCAACCCAGTCGCCCGTAGTATTTTTTCTTCCGCATGAAACCGGCAGGATCAAAATAATGATAGCGATTGAAATTTTCAGGACTTTTACGCTCATTCCCTCATGCCTCCGTGGCAGGTTCATCGTTTACGCTGTTGATAACCCATTTGATATATGGTTCGCTGCCTGAGTTCACCGGCAGCGCAATTATTTCAGGAACATCGTACGGATGGATCTCTTCAATCTTTCTAACCAGATCCGGAATTCTGTCATCCGACGTTTTTACAATCAGCAGGAATTCAGCCTCATTCTCCAATTTTCCTTCCCACTCGTAGATCGATGTCAGCCCTGGCATTATATTTACACAAGCAGCCAGCCGCTTGGTTACAAGCGTCCCGGCAATGTCAGTACCCACCTGGTGGGATGGAACCGTGCATAAGATAACAGATATACCAGCCATAACTCAACAAATAATAAGTATTATGAATCAGCAAGCGATAAGTGTATCACGAATGCATAATAAGCGTAAGTACACCGTATTATAATTCTGCGCTGGATCGGGCTCATTATGAGCAGGGGTCAGCAGGCAGGTTGATTACTATCTTGATTCAAGCTCCTGTGACTCTGCATCTCCAAATTTAGTGTTCCAGAGCCGTTCAGCATTGATCCTTGACAGATTCAACGATTGCCACCCCTGGTAATAAGAATAATTTTCCCTGCTGGAGTATCGATCGAATAATTTTTGGTTCAAGGTCAGCAGCCTCTCGTCCTGCGATCCCTCTATAGCTTTGATAAGGCCCGGAACAGAGTCGTCGGACAGGTTGCCAAGGTAATAAATGTCCAGCTTATTTTTGCTGTAATATCGATCCAGATTTCTATTGGCAATAAATGAATCCGGATTGAGGAAATTCATGGCTGCAAGGAACAGGATCATTGAAACAAATGCCCTGAAGGCGAACGGGTTGTCGCGCTTGTCAAAAAATATTTTTAAAACGACCAGCAGGAAAATTACTGCCAGCCAGATTATGAACGCGTGGCTGTACAGCCTGAGGGTTGTGAATCCATAAGCCTGTTCGTAAATGTAGAGCCGTAAAAATGCTGAGACCATAATGCAGGAAACCTGCACGACCAGCGCAGTACTCAGTAGTTTAAATGAAGGTGTGTGTTCAGAATCGGGTTTCCTCACGTAATATTCGAAGGCAAGCAAAAGCAGCAGAGAGATAATTGCGACCGCTGACAGTTCCCCGAATCCCCTGCGTGCGTACTCGGCGTACGTGTAACCATAATCCGCGATATTGCTGTGTCCACCGAAAAGATAAGTAAACTGAATAATGATAAAAAGTAAAAACAGGACATTTACCGAACCGAAAAGGATCGCGCTTTCGATATTCCCGACTTTTGGTACCTTTACCCGGTCCCTGGCTTCATTTTCATCTTTATCCTCATCACCGAAAATATAGGCATAAGAGCCTGCAGCGGTACATGTCATGAAGATAATCCAGAATAATCGGGGTATTGTGTCGGGCGGCCAGTTAAAGATATGGGTTAAATATTCCCGGAACATCAGGTCGGCAGAGGAAAAAAGCAATAAAAATAAGATAATCACAGGAACAGTTATCGCAATACCTTTATTTACCTCCGCAGCCACTTCCGGATTCTGATGGGGTTTCACGAGAGCAGTTAGATTCGCGACTGTCTTATAGAATGGCTCGAAAAATCTGGTCCAGGCAAACAGAATTTTTATATAATCGACCAGAATATACATCTGCAATTTCTTGCCGGACGATATTGATGCAATTACCAGCATAAGCAGCAACACAGCGATAATATCCAGAACCACAAGCATTGCACTGGCTCGCACAAAAACCATCGCGCTGAAAAAAATGAGTGGTATAAACAACCACATGGCTTCCCTGGATTGCTTTTTCCCTGAATCCCACGAAATGATGAAAAACCCCAGGATAATCAAAAGCACATAAACGAGGACCCCCAACCCTGGTATCTTTTCGTAGAAGAAAAAGTTGAAAATTAAACCAAGAGCCAGGGACACTATTCCGATTATGGCTGAGACTTTAATGTTTTCGGGCTTGGCAGATCGGCTTTCCATTAATGCTAAATTATTCTACCACCCGATTCCCTGGTCGACAATGAATGTTATAAAAATTGCCCCTGGTATCGGATTGTCCCCGCCCTGTAATTAATGTTACTCTTAGCCGCATGACACAGAAACGTATCCTGGTTGCCGCTGGAGGCACAGGTGGACATATATATCCCGCGCTTGCGGTCTGGGAAGAAATTAAATCCCGCCATCCCGACACCGACCTTTCATGGATCGGCAGCAGCCATCGTATGGAAGCCGACCTGATCCCATCCATGGGAATCGACTTCCACGGTATCCGCCAGACTGAGATTCGACGTGGCGCGAGCGCTGGCAATTTGTTTTACAACATGCGCTCCATGTGGTATCTGAACAAGGCAATTGGAGAGGCTAAAAAACTCATCAATGAACTTAATCCGGCTGTGATCATATCTACAGGTGGCTTTGCTGCCGGGGCTACGGGTCTCGCTGCAGGAATGACCAGAACTCCACTGGTCATCATTGAGCCAAATGCATATCCCGGCCTGACCAACAAAAAACTCGGTCCGGCTGCTGAAATGATTTTCATTTCCTATGATTCCGCCAGAGAATTTTTCCCGGTCGATAAAACATTTAATTACGGTGTCCCGACGCGTAAAGCTTTATTCGAGATAGATAGAAATGAAGCACGACAAAAGCTTGGAATAGCGGAAGATACTGTCATGGTACTGGCTACAGGCGGTTCGCAGGGCGCTGACTCGATAAATATAAATCTGCCATTCGGAATTCTCCAGATGGTTAGAGACTTTGAGGATATCGATATTAAGGTTTTCCATCAGGCTGGAAAAGGGCGTATCGACGAGGCTCGAATATTCAGGGAAGAGATGGATGACGATATGTACGAGGTTGTGGAGTTCATCGAGGATATGCCGACTCATCTCGCGGCTGCAGATATTGTCGTTTCAAGGGCAGGAGCAAGTACCCTGGCTGAAATTTCAGCAGTAGGGGTAGCGTCTATAATTTTCCCCTTCCCTAAAGCAGCTGAAAATCACCAGTACAAAAATGCGAAAGAATGGGAAGATGCGGGAGCCACAATCCTGCTTACCGACGGCTCGACAAATATCGGCGATATGACCGCATCGCTCTCACGGCTTTTCTACGATAGATCGGTCCGGGATGAAATGGCTGCAGCATCAAGAAAGTTCAGCCATCCCGATTCAGCCAAAAATATTGCGGATAAACTGGATAAATTCCTTGGGTAGGACGTGCGACTCAACGTAATCATACCGAGTTACAACGCATCCGGCACGATCGGCGCCACGCTTGGTTCGCTGAGTGCCGGATTGAGGTCCCCCACGCCAATCTATGATATTACCGTCGTGGATTCTTCCCCCGACGGGTCAGTCGAGGATATTGTCAGATCCATGGATTTCCCCGTTAACCTGATTCGTCTTGATGAACGGGCATATCCCGGCAAAGCACGCAATGAAGGTGTAAAAAGAACCGGTGGAGATATCATTGTATTCATCGACGCAGATGCGTACGCTGGGAAGGACTGGATAATCAATATTGACAGGTACCTGGCGTCACATGCGGAAGTAGCCGTAGTTGGTGGCCCGGTTCTGAACGCAAATCCAAAAGATGGCTACAGCCGTCTCGCACACTGGTGCGAATTTTCAGGCTATGGCAAGGGTGCCCCGGAAGGAAATCGCCGTGTATTGCCAACCGTAAATTTCGCCATACGCAGGGAAGCTTTTCTTAAATACGGTCCATTTCTTGAAACCCAGTTTGGGAATGAGGATGTACTTCTATCGAAAAATCTTTGCGACGCTGGAGAAAAAATTCACTTCTCCAGAAATATCTCCGTCTATCATAAAAACAAAACCAGTCTTGCGGAAATCAGAAATCACCAGAGGATCCTTGGAAATTCAACCGGACGCGCGCGTGTTCAGTACGACCTACCGGGCAGTTTCCTCACTCGTGGACCGGGCAGATTCCTGATACCATACGCGAAGACGTGGTTTATCGGGTGGAGATTATTTACTCAGGAGCCGGAAGAATTTCCCTGGTTCCTGATTCACAATCTTCGTGTGTTTATTACAATTCTGTATTTCCTTGAAGGATTTGTCGCGGGAGTAAAGGAGGCTGGAAAAGATGCCCGAGACTAGTTTAATTGTCCGGAATTCGCTTGCAAAAACTCTATGGAAACTTGAGGACCTTCGATATTCAGGGCACCTGAAAAAATCGCCTGAGTTAACGGAAGCGCTCGAATGGATCGCATGTCGATATGGAGAGGGGTCATACAGGGACGTCATGATTGCACCGGCAAAGTCGGACTTTCAATTAAAGCATCCTACTCCGACAAACGAAGGAACCGCCAGTGGTGCAAATATTAAACATATTCTTGGTGAGGAGAGCGTACATATCCTTTCGTACTGGAACTACAGCAAACATTGGGACAGGAAAAAAACACTCGATATGATCGTTCGCTGCTTTCGTACTGATTCAGATCCACCACCAAAGTATGACAGGCCCGGCGTATTCTGCTGCGCTACATGCTCGATCGCTAGACTAAGAGCAATAGCTTCATCAAAACCAGCAGGATGGGAAACGATCTGCAGAGACGGTCTCGATGTAATTACAAACGCCAGCATGAAAGATTCCGGTCGATGGAAGAGATTTCCATTTTATTACACCCTGCTCGGACTTCGGGAATTAAATGACAAATTCCCAGGGCAGGTTCAGCCGATTATCGATAAAGTACGGCCGTCTGTAGAACGGGCACAGGCAAAATCAGCCGGGAAGGACCTGGGTTCCCGTTTTCGCAAACATGCTGTTGACTGGATAAAATGACCGGAACGGGAGATATAGAATTTACCGGTGAACGGATGGTGCCGGAAAAAAGCCCCCCGGACCTGGTAGCCGAGCACCTTGCCCGATACAGGTTCGCACTCGAGTACGTAACGGACCGAAAAGTCCTTGACCTCGGATGCGGAACGGGTTATGGATGCAGGATGCTTGCGGAACGAGCATGGGAAGCCAGAGGTGTCGATATCAGCCCTGAAGCCATAGCTTATGCCACAGATCACTATGAAAATGAGAAAGTGGGATTCCATGAATCGGATGTTAAAAACCTGAAATTCGGGGATGATGAATTTAACGCGGTGGTCTGCTTCGAGGTTATAGAGCATATTGAAAACCCGGAGGAAATGCTTGGGGAGGTCGGGAGAATTTTAACTGCAGACGGCGTATTTATTGTAAGCACTCCTAATGGCGCGGTGAAGGTATCATCCGTACCCAATCCATTCCACGTAAAGGAATTTAAAATTGACGAGATCAGGGAAATCCTTGAACATTATTTTCCAGCCGATAAATGGATCGTTGAAATATTTGGCCAGTTCCTCAAAGGCAAAAAGTACTCGGAAGCGGGCGTGAAACTAAAAAATACGTACCTGGCGATCAAGGGAATACTAGGCATAAAGCCGCGAGAAAAGCTTCCCGAAATCTATTCACACAACACGGACACCCCGCCTCTCCAGTACGATTTCTCAACACATAACGCCCATCTTGCGGAATACCTTATTGCCATTGTTTCTCCCCGCTAGTAGAATCACCCGGTACCCGTATCATTATTACGGGAGAGCGGTGCTTTGTGCCCATAGACATTAACGGCGAAAACCTGGACGAGTCTCATATCGACAAACTAACCATCTCCGGTGGATCTAAAAAGTCGATGGAAGATTCCATGCCCGGCGGACCCGAAGGCGAGTCCATCGCAAAGGGAACATTTGTCATTCTTCTCGCGCGAATCTTCGGGCTTGCCTGCACCTTCATCACAATGAATATTGCTCTCCCGCGTCTCATGCCCGAGGGAAATTTCGGTGATTTTCAGGTCCTGATGAGCTTCGTCCTCGCATTTGAGATCGCCCTGCACTATGGACTTCCGGCAGCTGTAAGCAAATTTATTGCGGAAGACAGAGATTTCCTCGGATATTTCCTCACAAAGGGATTCAAGCTGCAGATCTGGTTCAGCCTTATCCTTTTCGGAATCAGCCTGGTCATCTGTCCGATTGCCACACTTTATTTCAAGGCTGACCTCAGATTTGCACTCCTGTTCGCCTTCGCGATGGTCGATATTCCCGCCTACGCAATGTACAACATCAGGATGAGTGTCCTGAACGGACTCAGGAGATTCACCAAGGAATCTTATACGGTCATCTGGTACAACGGAACCCGGACAATCATGACAGTCGGCGGTGTCTGGTGGGCGTACAGCCAGGGCAAACCTGAGTTGATGATATTTGTAGCCCTTTTGGCAAATCTCATCTCCAGTTTCATTGGATTGTACTGGAGTGTCCAGTATACAAAGGGAGTCGAAGGATACCGGGAAGAAAAGGGCATGCTGCAGTCGATAATCCGATTCATCACCCCGAACATCATCGCTATGTTCGTCTACCAGGCGCTTTTGAAAGTCGATCTCTGGTGCGTCAAAGGATTTATTACTTCCGGAATGCCGGAATCGAAACAAGCCCTGTCTGATAGTATTCTCGGAAGCTACGCGTTCGCCGGGTTGATAGCCCTGATACCATCGCTGTTGTACCATTCTCTCTATCCGGCACTTTTTCCGACCATTTCTTATTACCTTGGACAGGGAGACCTTCGTCGTGTACGCAATATAATTACCCAGGCGACAAAAGCCGGATTTATTGTCCTTTTACCTATTTCGGTGGCGATGTGCGGTACCGCCAAGGAAATATTCCTGATTCTTGCGGGACATAAATACGATCACGCGTGGATATACCTTGGGGTCCTGGTATTTTCAATGGCTGCGTATACCCTGTATTTGTCTGCATCGATAATAATAATTGCTTCAAATCATCCTGAATATCCACTTAAAAATGTAACAGGTCTCCTGATTTCCGCGTTTGTCCTGAACTGGTTATTCATGGACCTGATCCCCTTCAATGTATTCGGCACCGAAGATCCCCAGTATTTTGAAATAGCGAGAGCGCTCGCCGGACCATCGGTTGCGATAATTGTCGGGCTGGCCGGGACCTGGTTCTTCGCGAGGTGGATTTTAAAGACCTATGGGGTTTTCGCGAAGATATCGGATATTGTCCGCATCAGCCTCGCGGTCATCATTCCCGCCCCATTATTATGGATCGTTAACCTGGCCGGAATTCAGACCAGGTTTGTCCAGAATTACATGGCATCGAATCCCGATATCTCCACTGCACCGGTATTCGTCAAGCTTACAGGATGGATAGGTTTCGGCGTGATCGGTGAGTACTTGATATACTTTTTCCTCTACTCTATACTCCTTTTCCTGTTCGGGGCGTTCGATCCGGACGAAAAAGCCAAGATACTAAAGCTGGTACGCAGGATTCTGCGTATTCAAATAGGATAATTGAGCTTTTTGCCCATTTCTTGTGTCTTTGAAATGGGTAATTTTTGCCCGAGGTGTATAAGTATGGCTTCACCAGATAATAATGGGAAGAATAAAGATGAACTCTTCTGGCTGTTCCCGGTATTTGTCGTAGTGGCTCTTATTGGAGCGTTTGTAA
>DASWIV010000070.1:0-14113 GCA_036397475.1 bacterium | reverse complement strand
TTGTGACAGCAGGTGCCGTGATCGCTCCCACCGCGATTGCCATCAGCGAAATCATCAGGGCGAAAAATAAAACTGTCAGACCGACCGGAACCAGGTTTTTCAATGAAGGAATAATGGTTTCCGAGAGCCGGGGAGGATTTTCCCTGACAATGCTAAGGCTCACTTTCATTCCCGAAGCGAGAATAAACGAGCTGACTATCACCGCCACAATTGAATAGATTATCCCCTTCTCGTAACCGGTGCCTGAAGCAGCGATGATAAAACAGACCTGAATGAACAGCCCGAAAACCATAATGAAAGCAAGTGGCCACGCGTGAATTTTCCAGCGTTCCTGGGAATACGACATCGCTTCGTCCCAGTCCCCGTCACGCATGTCCTCATCGTAAGTTTTCTTTGGCTTGGTCTCTTTCTTCTTGCCATCGGAGGATTCTGTCCACGACAATCTTACCCCGCACATTCCGCAATGAATTGCATCATGCGGATTATCGAATGCGCACTGCGGACACCTGAAAATTAACGTCTCTGCTTCTGCCATATTCAATCAGATTAATATCATCGAAATCCACATTCGATTCACCTTAAAAAAAAAGCTCCCGTTTTGGGAGCGTTAAAAAATTTCTTCGGTATTAAAAACTTATCTCTGTGGGTAGAGGTCATTCAGAAGCTTGCAGGTCATCACGATTGCTACTGGCATGGTAATCAGCGCACCAACTCCACATGCAATTGCACCGGCTCCCGAAATAATTCCAGCTACCAGCCCGAAAACAAGGTATCCTGCGATGTCCTGCATCAGCATTGCCCAGGACTCCTGTATGGCAGGCATGAAATCCTTCTTTTCCATTATCACCAGGTTAAGCGATAGTGCCACTAATGGGAGTATCGCGATTCCTATTACAGCTCCGACTATCTGTCCAAGTACAGGAATTATCTGGAGAATGCCTACGACAATTCCTACTCCAAGCCCAAGGATGATTACGATCAATAATGCCGGTACGAAGACAGCAAATCCTTCCGAAAAGACAGCGCCGACATCCAGCGAGCCCTTTCCGTTAAGCTTGTCTCGTACGACTTTTATTGCGCCAGCCATTAATGGTCCGGCGAGTATTCCCATAGTAATACTTGAAATCAGCCCGACCACCAGTCCAATCAACAGGTAAGAGCCGACATCGCTGAATACTTCACTGAATCCTTCACCAATATAAGCGCCCAGCTTGTTAAGTATATTTACATTTGATGGGCCTGATCCTCCGGATGGCTTCGCAGATCCCGATGGTGGAGGTGGTGGCGGAGGAGCTTTTTCATCCGAACCCTCACCGGGAGACGACGGTTCCGCGGAACCTCCGGCGGAATCTGTGTCGCCTGACATTGTAGCGCCGCAGTTATGGCAGAATTTTGCATCGTCCTCATTTTCTGCGCCGCATGACGGACAGTAAATCATCAGTAATGGCTCTCCTTTTTTGATTAGTGATAACGAAAACGGACTAGTGCCCCGACCGCTTCCGTGGACTTAAAGAAATTTAATTATTTTTACTTATAATAGTTTCCGGGCAAATTAGCAAATCATTGCGCCAATAATGTAAACTTTTCCCGTATGTTGGATATTCCGATGCTCACCGGCTACAACCTAAAACAGGTGCCCCGCCTGAAACTGGGTTGCACTTTCGTTTCAGGCGGGACGTTTTAAGGCTGGCAGTCCTGCAATGGTGTCTTTGATTAATTGGTTGCGGTTACCTTGAATCCCGGTCCCATGGTTCCCCCGTCGAGGATGTCGAATCCCTGGTCATAAATTCCGTTCGAATTCAGATCGAGGATGATGTCGTACTCGCCAAGCTGCGCTATTACCCACGCGAGAATAATTCCCTCGTTAGTGCATCCGTCCTGGACAGGGTCGATCTCTATTCCTTCGCTGACATCAACAATCGGGTCCCCATCATTCCATATGGCTTTATGGAGGACTATGTATTTCGTGATGAACTGTAAATGCCAGTCGATCAGCACGCCCGGATTCAGCCAGATGTAAATCTCGTCGCCGACCGAATATTCGTTCGAGTAATGATAATCTTTTTGCGACCCAAGCTGGACCTGGATCGGTTCTCCCGACGGGTGAATGCTTTTCACAACTACACCTGTCGGAAGTTCGCCATCGACCGCGTCCGTGTCGGCGTTGAATACTCCGTACGGTTCCGCGTCGACAATGATGTCAAACGCGTCGGTTACTCCGGGAATCGCCTTCGATGCGAACGCGAGAAGCTGCTCTCCCGTTACCTCGCCGTTTTCATCCGCGACAACTTCAATGTAATCGTCGATCCCGGCAGGCCAGTTAACTATCATATCCTGCTGTGACCATTCCTTGAATGTGTCGCCGTCATTCCACGATCGCCTGTCGATCGTGGGCCATATCCTGTAATTCCGTCCCGGCTCAAGCCCCGACGCCGACACAAATACCGGATCGCCGCTTACAAATGCATTGGATACATGCCCGTCGATATCCGATGCCCATACGCATGGGCCTGTCGGTGTCGCGGCAACCGCGAAGTCGAACGATGCCACTCCGTTTTCGGACATTACTTTTACTTCATACGTGCCTGGTGCTAAATTTCCGTCACCTGACGTTTCCCACATCCCGACATCGTATGCAATTATCACATCGTTGATTTTTCCGTTCCGGTCGGCGGTTAATGTCGCCTTCGAAACCATCGATCCGGAATTGTCGAGAATTTCAACTATCACCGGATTTTCCATCGGCTTCAATCCGGATACCGAAACCAGAACCGGTTCGCCCATGTTTATCTTTCCTGCGAAGCCGGTCGGAACCTTTATCTCTACAGGCTGGGGAGTTACGTTACTCGATCCCCCCGAACAACCAATCGACACCATACTTGTCAGAATTACCATGACCGCAATAATTTTAAAGCGGGACATAGAAAATCACCTCTCACGTGGTATTGTAACATCTTGTAATCTTTTGTCAACTCTTGTGAGCATATTTTCTGAAAATAAGTTCAGTTTAATTTTCCGGATCATTCCGAATGGCTCTGGTGCTTACTCGACTATGCACTTTAAATATGGTTTAATCTGATTCAGTATTATTTAAGGATTGTTTGAGGAATGTGTAGTGGGGAAGCGGATGGTCGGCAGTAGATAATGGACCCGAGTACATCCCGGGCATATTTGCGTTTTTCCATCCTATGGCTGACTGCAGGGATTTTGTCAGGCATAATCGCATCTCTGGATTTGGTTAATCCGGAATTCCTGCAAACTCAACCTGCACTTCTCTATGGGCGGATTTCCGCTGCCCACAGGGCGATAATTGTCCATGGATTCCTGTTCTCGACACTATTTGCGGTCTGTTACTGGCTAATTCCGAAACTTACGCGGTCTATTCCTTCGAAAAATTTATTCTCCACTCCCATAGCATGGTTCGGCAATCTCGTTGTTGCAGTCGGGGTCGTGTTCATCTTTACCGGACTTGGTTCGGGGCAGAGGTTCACTGACATCCCGGTTGCACTTGCGTTCATTTTCTGGATTTACCTGATTCTTGCGGCAATCGATATCGGGCGCATTCTCATTAAATCGGACACCCGGATCGAACATCCGTCGATAGTCCTGCTGATCCCGGCAGCGCTTATCCCGGCTGTCGCGTATCCGTTTACAATGCCCGGATGGTGGGGATTCGGAATTTTCGCCGCACTGCGCATCTGGACATCGTGGCGGGTTATTTTTTCAATGTCTTTCCTTCTTGCGGCGTTTGCGGTGATCATCTGGATTCTCCACGCGAATTCATCAAAGTTGAAAAATCTCAGGGGGATTTTTACATATTCCATCCTGATCTTTGCTGCCTTCAGCCCTTTCATGGGAATCCTGCACATCATGGATTATCCATTTACGGCTGCGCTTAAGGCATGGGGGGTATTTTCAACCGTACTGGCTTGTGGCGCTATACTTCTCCTGATCAGATTGCTCTGGAAAAATTCCGACGGGTCTCTACCATCCAATCTTGCCATTGCCGGAATGATCGGTATTGGTGTCAGCGCCGTACAGATCTTTGCTTACACAATGCCGCCCGTTACATCTCTTGCATTCTACACGTCGCTCGCTCAGGCTCACGCGCACCTTGTGCTTGGCGCAATCGCGGTTGTCCTGCTTGGAAGTTTCACCGCCACAGCTTCTCGCGGCCACACGAAAAGCCATCGGTCAATCCGCTCATTATCAATTGGCTTCACCCTGCTGATAATCGGAATTCTTGGAGTTTTTGTGTCAGGAAACGCGTCCGGAATAACCCAGGCTGTCGCGTTCTCGCGAAATCTATCAATACCTGACTGGATGCCTGTTTTCCGATGGATGCACATAATGATGCTGATGGCTGGAATCTTTGCGTTCGCTGGATCAATACTGTTATTCAGCGGATTCCAATCGATAATGAAATCCACGACAAATGAAATTGCCGCGGCAGGCTCTTCAAAGGATGAAGGCCTGCATCCTGTGGAATTACCGGGAACAGGGAACAATCTGGATAAGCGGGAAAATATTTTTCCGTCAACCGTCTCAGGAAGCGCCGTATTCGGGATTGTCTGTGTCGCATTTCTAGCCGCCATGCTTATCGCCGGCTACACTAACCGACTCGACCTGTATTACAAACCGGATCCATCAACCACTCCTGAAATAATGCCTGGCAGGAAGATTTTCAACGGCGAAAACTGTATTTCATGCCACACAGAAATGGTACGTCCAGCCGACCGTGGAATGGGCTCGGCTTCCACACCATCTTCTTTGAGATCATTGATGGGTATAGCCGGAACAAGCAGGATCGGTTCCGACCTTTCAAATGTCGATGGGAAATATCCCGACTCCCTGCTTGCAAAAATTCTCATCGATCCGTCATCAGTACAACCAGGAACCGTGATGCCATCCTACTCGCATCTCTCCGATTCAGAGATCGACGCCCTGGTTGACTACCTCAACCGTCCCGACAACGACCTCACCGGGTGGGAAGTGGTCAGGGCGAAAAATCAAATTGAGGATATCGTCCCCGATTCTATTCTGAGCGATCTATCGGATTATCTCGACACCGAAACCGGGACATTCGATTATCCTGTCAGCTACACCGATACAGCGATCACCGCCGGACGTGGGCTGTACCTCGAGCATTGCGCTGCATGCCACGGAGTCGGGGGGAGCGGTGACGGTCCCATGTGGATTTCCGGGTATGAGTCGTTCGAACATCCCGCTGATGGTCCTGTCGTTTTGAACTTCCCCGATTTCCACAGCGAATCCTTCAGGACGAAATCGTACCCTATGATTTACTGGCAGGTTACGGAAGGCATTCCCGGGTCGGGCATGCCGGGATGGGGCGGCAAGCTTTCAGATGAATCCATCTGGCTGACCATCCTGTACACGAAATGGCTTTCCGAGCAGAATACGTGGGAAATCTATGAATGAAAATGATCCTAAAATCTCAGGCGACTATTATCTGATCATTATCGGATCACTGTTGCTGGCTATTTTTCTTGGACTCTGGAGATTATCGGCATAAACCATGAAGCGTCTTGTCGGACATATCATCCTCATCCTCGCTGCATTTCTTCTCGGGCCGGCGTTGAGGCTGTTTTACATTCACATGCCTGTGCCGCGGCCGGACTCCGATCGGATATTCCAGATGGCGTCGGAAATTGATGCTGGAGCTCCTTCGGAAAAAGTCCCGGGGCAATGGGGCGACGATATTGTTGGCGGGCGATGTTCAAGCTGCCACCTGGAGGAGAATATCTCTTTCACCGATTTATCGCCCGCGAAAATCTACTCCCTGATTACAAACGGAACCGGAAACCTGTCGTTTGACAATAGTCACATTATCTCCCGTGATTTCTCCTCCATTGAACGATGGGCGACCGCGATCTCATTTTACGACAAGTACATAACCAGGGCTCATCTGAATCCATCTTATCCGGATCCCGAAGCTGCGGGAGGAGTTCTGTACAATACATACTGCCTGAGCTGCCACGGAAAAAATGGTTACGGTAACGGCTACCTTTCCCCCGACTTTACGCGACGCCCATCAAATCTGCGGGACACGGCGTGGCTCGCCAGGCAGAGCGACGAACAGCTTTTTGTAAAAATAAAATATGGAATTAACAGCGACACGGACGGATTCACCGGAATGCCGTACTTCGGCGACTTCCTTTCCGACGATGAAATCTACCTTATCGTTAATTACCTGAGAACTTTCAGCTATGAAAGCGGTCCGGCACCTGAAAAGCCATCGTCAATATACTCTACGACTGTGGAGCTGGAATAAATATAAATTGTGAGCGAGGATAAAGAAAAAAATATTAATGCCGACTATCGTGTGATCGCACGCGATAATCCCTCGGACAGGAGAACCTGGATCTCGCGTCCTGAAAATCCGCTCGACCTTTTTGATTTCAGAATTTTTGCCGAACTGAAACGAGCCGGTTTGCCGGCGGCACTCTCATCTATTGATCTCATCGGGAAAGCGATGCTGGTATGCCTGATCGCTGCCATGGTCACTGGAGTGGCGCTCCTCGCAGGATACAGCCCGACATTCGACAACTCGTTCAACTCGATCCGGGAAATTCAACACGGGATGTGGGCAGGATGGCTGTTCAGGGGCGTCCATAAATATTCAACCGACCTGTTCGTCATCCTGGCGATCATGCGCCTCGCGCGCATCTGCTACCGTCGAAGCTACAAAGGTACCGGTATGGCGACTTGGGCGGCGGGAATCTTATTCCTTGTCCTGATTATTTTCACCGGCCAGATTGGGTACATTCTCGCCATGATTCCGGCGGTGAATGAGCCTGTCGGATTCACGCAGGTTTACCTTACGCGGATTTACGCAACGCATATCATGCTCGGCCTGATTGTCGGCCTGATAATATTTTTTACTGTATTTCAGGCACACAGGAAATCGCCTAAACGTTTTGATTTCAATCCGAACATTCCCGCGGCTTTAATGTGGGGAACGATCATTGTACTTTCAGTCCTTGCACTGATTATCCCGCCGAGATTCGCGGGCGATTTTGACACCATTACAGATTACTCTGCCTGGTTCATCTGGAAATACACAGGCAGCGGCTATTACATCCTGAACGACATCTGGATGGGGATTTTCCTCACGGGATTTTTCCTCGCTCTTCTCATGCCGATGCTGGACCGCTCCAAAGAAAAAGGCCCCCGTCCCGATGTCACCGCGTTACTCACGGCGAGCCTCATTACCGGATTCCTGCTGCTATCGGGCGGAATGGTCGGATTTGGCTACAAGTGGGTGCTGCTTCTGGTCATAGCGGTAATCTGGGTGATTTTCCTGGGTATCGGATTTACGGGTGAAATGAACAGAAAACGAAACGGGGAGGTTCCGAATCCGGTAAGCGATGAATGAATCGTTTGTCATAGACAGGTCGGAAACGCCGCGTAACCAGGTCGCAGCCGCTTTCAGCAGACTCGAGCGTACAGGCGCACAATTTTTCGGCGAAGCACATAATCCACTTTCAATGACCGGCGGATTCGTTGTCGCAATATTCATTATCTGCGCGGCGACCGGAATCATGCTGTCACTCAATTTTATCCCGACCCCGGACCGTGCCACCCTCGATCTTTTCCGTATCACGAATGACAGCGCGGGATCGCTCCTGCGTGGAGTCCACAGGGCGTCGGCGGACCTACTCCTGCTTTCATTACTTATTCACATTCTGAAGATCTGGTCCCGTGGAAATTTCCGTGGATCTTTGAAAACCGGATGGGTCTACGCGATCCTTCTTCTTCCGGTTATTGGAATCACCGGATGGGCAGGATATTCGCTTGGATGGGACCAAAACGCAGCCGTCCTGTTATCGTGGGGAAAAGAACTGGTTTACGCCGTTGATTCATGGCCCATTGCCGGATGGTTCCATCTGGGCACGATTCTTGGCAACCCTGTTTTCTTTTCTTCCGGCGGAACTGAACTCATCCTGAAAGTATTCGGACTTCATCTCGCTGGAACTCTTGGGATTGCCATACTCTGGGCATTCCACGCACGGAACACTTATACACTTCGCCTTCGCCTGCCGTTTTTAAACTGGCTTGGCCTGTCGATAATTATCCTGATTGCAGGCGCGATACTGCCGATCGACCTGGAAAATGTACGTCCACTTGACCTGAATAATGTTCCAACGCGTGTTCAGGTTGATGGAATTATCAACTTCCCGTTGCTGTTTTATCCATTGATTGGCGCGCCTCTCCTCACGGCGTTGATCGTGCTCACGACCTGGATAATGGCGTACTCGCCATTCCGCACAAAGGACAAATATCTGACAGCGTCGGTGATAGAATCGAACTGCACGGGATGCCGCCTGTGCGCGCAGGACTGCCCGTACGATGCTATTTACATGTTCGATCACAGGGATAGCAGAAAACTCGAAAATGGACGTGAGCTCGCTGCGGTGATCGACGAGCGATGCACTTCATGCGGGATATGTGTCGGAAGCTGCTCTTTCGACGCCATCGAGATTCCGGATCTTCCGGCGGCTGACATTGAATATCAACTGGAAGAAATACTTGGCAAAATGAAAGGTGAAAATGACTGACGATCTTGAAAAAGAGAGTATCCATTGGCTGACTGAGTTCGAGGACGATTCCACTATCGGGCTCGCGCAGTTCGAGGACGAATCTGCGACTATGCTCGATGAGCTCAAATTTGACCAGTCCAATATGCTGGAAGAATTCGAGAATTCACTGGATATAATTTTATCCGATGAAGCCATACCCGGTGAAGAAGCGATCGATGAAGAAACTGAGACCCGGGAAACAGATAAAGTTGCAGGGGATGAAACAACAGATCCATCGAGCGACAGCGACGAGCAAATCATCGAAGTTGTAGAGCCGGAAGAAAGTATCATCGAAATTGAAAATCCCGTTATTGGATTCATCTGCGGGGAAGTTTTCGATCCGAAAACGGAAAATCCATTCGCGCACATCCCGAATCTGCACCTTATCCCTCTGCCGTGCGCCGGCATGCTAAAAATGGCATGGGTGAAAAAAGCTCTGGAAAAAGGCGCTGGCGGAGTATTTGTGGTTTCCTGCGGACCCGGCCATTGCGAACATTCTACGGGAAGCTGCCTTACTCAGGAGCGCTGGACAGGAGCCCGGCGTCCGATGCTTCTGTCAAAAGTCGATGACAGCCGAGTACGGCTGTTCCAGTTTTATCCTTCCGATAAGGAAGCAATGATATCTTCGGTAGAAGCCTTTATCCTGCAGATCAGGAATCCCTGATTTCACTTCACGCTCAACTTTTACGCCGGAGCGCGGGATTCCTATCACGCTCTTCTTCTTACGCCGGAGCGCGGGATTCCTATCACGCTCTTCTTTTTACGCCGGAGCGCGGGATTCCTATCACGCTCTTCTTCTTACGCCGGAGCGCGGGATTCCTATCACGCACTCATATCTGGTTTTCGTCAAGGATATCTCCCTTCCTTCAAAACCGAAACGACTGCCCGTTGTCCGGATTAGTCAGAGTGCCCCTGGTCTCAAGATTCGGCTGCTTTCCCGACACGGTCATATCCACAATAATATAATTCGGGACCTGCGCCCCCGGAGGAGCATCGCCGGACAAGGTCATAAACCGTCCCGGAAGTTTCTTGATCTTAACGCTGCTGTCCATTTCCCGCCCGTCCAGCGAAATTTTTAAATTCGCTTCCCCTTCCCAGCCAGGTTCGCCTATCCTGACAGGGGACTCTGTAGCAAGCCATCCGTCCGACACAGCCATCATGCATGGACCAACCGGGAATTCCTCTTTTTTGTCCCCTTCGTATTCCAGTGTTACCGACGCTTCATCCCACGATATCTCAGTCAAATGAAATGGATTCAATTTCCAGTGGATAGTCATTTTTGGCGAGGTGAAAGTCGACCCCGCTGAGTCGCGCCTGCTCGGAGGATTGTGGATGGATACATTATGAAGATCGTAGCCGCTGAATAATCCTCCATGCTTCCATCCTGCATGAATTGTTCCACCCATACGTCCGCTCGCGAGCTCATCGAATATCCTGTTCTCGATTGCCCTGTAGATCATTCCCGATCCGACAAGCAATACGACAATGATCACGGCAGTTGTTATCAGGACTTTTTTGTTCATGATCTATTCAACTTTTTCCGAAGGGCTCTCCGGTTTCCTGATCTCATCGATCCTCTCCCTGAGAGCCCTGAGTTCTGCTCTTGCTTCTCTCTCACCTTCATTTTCTGCCATGCCTGTCAGACGATCGTACGCGTAATCCGGAAAATTCATGAATACTTCATCCGGGAGCTCATCCACCTCCGCCAGTACTTTTATTACGGCGGGCACACCCCACTCATCACCGGAATCAAGCTTCTCTACCAGGAATTGCAGGTATGCGGTCTGTCCCGGATCCGAATTATAGATTATTCCCGCAGCCCTTATTTTTTCCTGGAACCTCAGCTCATCGAACCTGTCGATCATCATCGCCAGTATATTACCCGGTACCGGACTTATTTTCAGGAGGGAATCGTAAGCTCCGTACAATGGGAATTGCGTGCCATAAGTGTGGATCTGTGTGCTGTATGCCCCGAAAATCCTGTCACTGGAAAAATTGAATTCCTCTGAAGCGCGCCATCCCAGGGTCCAGGCATCGCTATTCTCAGTGTCACTGTCTTCTTCTATCAGGCTGGCGATTATTTCAGAGAGGTCGTGATCATACTTATGCCAGATCATGATACATCTTAGAACTTCCGTACGCACATTCACATCATCTACGGACCCGGCCTCAAAAACTTTCTGGACTGTCTCATCGGTTGGATACTGGTAATAGGCGAGCGACTGCAGCACATCAATTCTGTACGCGGGTACATCAAGGAGTTTAATTACATGTGGCTCGGCGTTATTGCCAATCGACCTGAGGCCTCCAAGCGCGTCCCATTTGTATTCGGAATTTTCAGATTCATACAGATCGATCAACAATTCGATAATCCTGGAATCGTCGGGGTAAGAATGCACCCATTGAAGTGCGTCGGCGACTTTCCGGGGATCATCGCTCTGAAGTCCCTCATGGATTTCAGTCGCGGTTGGAAGGTCCTCGGGATCGATATATCCCGGGCCTTTTGTAAGGTCGGGCGGAGTCCCGTCGATGACACACGACAGGCTTAAAAAAATAATACCGATTGTAACAATGAAAAAAAATGTGGTGGCGATTGCCCTCAGCGGATTGGCCCCATTAGTCATCTATCTCTCCATATTTACTCCAGGCACTGTAATTATACTACATATTATTTGCCGAAATCACCAAGCCTTGCCCTGAAACTCTTCAGATCCTCAAGCGCGTAATCCGGCTGTTCGCTCCAATCCATCTTTTCATCCAGCGCTTCGACCAGCCTGTCCGGAAAATTTTCATAAACCTCATCCGGAAGCTCGTCAATCGACGCCAACGCCACTGCCGCCATCTCGGACACAATTTCATTCTTCGATTCGAGCTTTTCCAGCAGAAATTGCAGGTACGGGGTACGGCTGCTGTCAGAATTGTAAATCGCGCCTGCTGCCGAGAGCTTGTCAAGGTTACTGTAATCATCAAACCTGCTAACCAGCATCTCGACAATATTTTCAGGCAATGGAGACAGGCTCAGCAAAGCCTGAAGGTACTCCCCGTTGTTAAAATCCTCCGGCAATTTTCCGCAGTTTGAAATGTTAACGCTGTACGCCTGAAATATCCTCGGATCGTTATAGTGCATCAAAGATGAGACTCTATAACTTGTATAGTAAGCGCGCAGGGCAAATTCGTCATCCACTGGTTCCAACTCCAGTAAGCGCAGCGTATTCTGGTACAAATCGACGTCTTTTATCTCCCAGGCCAAGGCAAATTGCATTACAGCTATCCTGATTTCATCATCGTCCACATCGACCAGATCCAATATTCGTGATGCCAGCCTGTCAGTCGGCGGACCAAATGATGTACAATTAGTAAGGGCTATTTTTCTGAGATTCTCTTCATCGAGTAGATTGGCAATTGCGTTCTTACCATTTTCTCCCATTCCGAATATAAGCCTGATCGCGTAATCCTGGCGATCTCCTGACACAGTTTTAACTGCTTTCCCGGCTTTGGATACAAGTTCCGCATCGTCAGGATAAAAATAGGTCCACCATATTCCCTCGAATATTTCCCCGGGATCGGGGCTTTCAAGATTTGCGAGGATTTCTTCCTCCGGTCGTATCTCACTATCCTGAATATCATAATTATCTGGGTGAAGGTATTCCCCGTCCCACACCATTGCACCGGAATAGGAATTATCAGCTTTATCAGATGTGGTCGAACCGGGAGCAGTACAGCCGCAAGGTACAAAAATAAAAAATATCATTACAAGCGGAATTATTCCGGCAAATCTTTTATTCATCTCACTTTACTCCCAGTTGTCTATCTTATCCATCAATGCCTGCAGACCATCACCAATGCCAGAATACCGGTAATAATCAGTAGCTGCACTTTCATTGCATAAAACCTGTCAAATTTCACTAAATATTAACATACTTTACTCATTGACCCATTTGTTGTGGATATTAATTAAGTTTAATTATATGGTAGATTACACTCACGCGCATGAAGCGACTTCGTGATCAATGGCATCGGTTTATGGAGTGCAGACACCTCCCGCTCCACCTCCGGATTACAAAATTCATTTCCGGATGCCTCGACGCTTACCACCTTCACCTGTCCGAAAGCCTGGTCACAAATTCCCTGGCGATAGTAGTTGGCATTCTGACCGGCTACGGCGCGGTCGGGTTCAGGTGGCTCATCGCTAATTTCACCGGCTTCTGGGATTACTCCGGGATCCCTTTCATACAGAAAATCTTCCCGTATATGGGAGACTTCGCATTTGTCCCTGTCCCTGTTGTCGGATTCCTGCTTGTCGCGCTGATTACGTGGAAAGTAAGCGAAGTACGTGGCGAGGGAATTCCCGAAGTTATGGAGTCGGTAGCTCTTAAAGGCGGACGAATCCGAGGACGTGTCCTGCTTGCCAAGCCTCTCGCCTGCGCGATCACTATCGGCTTCGGAGGATCGGTGGGTCGCGAAGGCCCTATCGTTCAGATCGGCTCCACCATTGGCTCACTTGTTTCAACTGTCCTGAGAATGTCCACTGAGCGCCGCAAATGGCTTGTTGCCTGCGGTGCGGGAGCAGGTATCGCAGCCACATTTAACGCTCCGATCGCAGGTGTGATCTTCGCGATGGAAGTTATCCTGCACGGCTCATCCCTTAGAAGTTTCGCCTCTGTAGTACTCGCTACAGTCTCAGGCTCAATAATCGGTAGGATGTATTTTGGCAACACTCCAGCCTTTGAGGTTCCGCAGTATGCGTACACCAGCCACGTGGAAATAATTTTTTACCTGCTTATGGGAGTTGTGGCAGCATATATAGGCGTTAGTTTCACGAAAATAAAATCCATGCTGGAAGAGAGCCTGAAAAAGATCGCACAAAATATTTTTGCCCGTGCCGCTATCGGCGGACTCATCCTCGGGATCATCGGAACTCTTTATCCCGAGATCCGGGGAGTCGGCTACGAGGGCATTTCTTCCGCGCTGAATTCAAATATGGTATGGACAATAATGCTCGCGCTGATGATCGCGAAATTACTCGCGACTTCCTTAACGATCGCCAGCGGCGGCTCAGGAGGTATTTTTGCTCCCTGCCTGTTTATCGGCTCGATGATGGGTGGTGTGTGCGGACACATATTCAACGCTATTCTCCCGGAGCATGTCTCAGGACCCCAGCCCTATGCCCTGGTGGGAATGGCTGCCGTCTACGCCGCAGCAGCCCGGGCTCCATTTTCATCAATAATCATTCTTTTTGAGCTTACGGGAAATTACGAAATAATCCTCCCCCTGATGGCGTCTGTTGTAATTGCCACCGTTATTGCCAACCACATTTCACCGGATTCCATATATACTGAAAAATTGAAACGGCGCGGTGTACGGCTTCAGTGGGGAGCAAACGCAGACATTCTTGAATCTATAAAGATCAAGGATGTAATGGTGATGGACGTCGACACCGTCCGGGAAAATACATCGAAAAAAGAACTGGAAAATCTTTTCAACACTACCCATCACAACGGTTTCCCGGTGCT
>DASWIV010000069.1:0-3972 GCA_036397475.1 bacterium | reverse complement strand
GCAATTTATATCAAAGGAAAACCTTACTTTTTCCCTTTTTCCTGTTCGCTCAGATACTGCTGCATCAGGCGTTTTCGCTGGCCCTTGAAGTAGAACCGTGTAACGCCGAACAGGGTGAAGAGGACAGGAACCAGGATGTAACCCTGGAATTTATACGCGTTCATTTCTCCGGTGGTCATATCGGGCTTTAAGGGATTACTGGCTATCTCGCGTGACCTGATATCGATAAGAGCCTCGCCAAGATTCAGCGATTCGATCAGGTTCTGGAAGAAAACCCCATTGCCCTGGGCCTGGATCCAGTTATCGTCGATGAACTGGGCATTTCCAAACACCGTGATTGATGTCGGCACCTGGGTGGTCTGGATCATCGGATCGGTATCAGGCGTCGCAGGCCCTCCCTCATTCTGCGGCAACAGCGCAGGAATTGGCTGCCCGGCGAACGCGGAATCGAAATTGCCGATCAACTGAACCGCCGCATTCTGGTACTTAAACTGGCTTTCGCCTCCCGGGGGCAACCAGGTTTGTTTGTAATCCAGGCTGACCGGAACGGGATAGGAATAAGATTTTTCCGAACTGCGAGCTAGGACAATATCTTCAGTGCCTTCCTTAATCTTGTCAAACAGAAAAGTGATCGAGCTGGTGAAAGGCATTGAACATGTAGTATCCAGTCCCCGTGTAACCGGACTTTCGGAGGGGAATCCACCGCCACCAGCCACTATCCGTGGAAACAGCGGAAACGCTTCGGTGATTTGAATCGGTCCCATATTTCCAACCGGGATCCGTTCGTTATAATCCACGTCGGCGATCAGGTCGTTATTCACCTTTATGCCGTAAGCTGTTAAAAGATCGTTAAGCGGACTCATGAAGAAAGTCGCCTGCGGCATCTGTTGAGTCTGCTGCGCCATCTGATCGAGCTGAGCGCCCGATGTCATGAGAACAAGCTTTCCGCCTCTCATAAGGAACTGGTCTATAACATACTGGTGCCTCTCGGGGATGGTCTGTGTCGGACCTGCGATGATCAGGGTATCGACATTATCGTCAATTTTCCTGCCGGTACCAAGATCGATGTCCCGTACCGAGTATAGTTCCTTGAGAACTGTCGCAAGCGTTGTGAACTGGTTTTCGGAGGTCGACTCCCCGTGGCCATTCAGGAACGCGATGGTCGGCAGCTCATCGGAGATCAGTTTTACGACCGCCGACGTGATCTCGTATTCCAGGTTGGCAACCATTGGAACGGTCTCGATAACTTCATGCTTTTCGCCATACGAGATCTCAATTCCGAAATACCTGTCAACTGAAATCTGCTGTTCGGCTTCCCAGATTCTCCATGGCTGCTTTTGAATTCCGAGTGCATTGATCGACTGCTGTTCCTCTTCGGAGAGGTCGTCAGGATCTATGTACTGGATTATCAGGCGGCTGGAGCCGTTGGCTCGATACTCGTCGAGAAGGTCGATGGTGCGCTGCTTGTAGGTCTGGAGGATCGGGGGGAGATCTTTGGAGATATAGACGGTGATCCTCACAATATCGGGAAGGTCGGAGACGACCTCTTTTGAGCTTGAGGCAAGAGTGAAGTCCTTATTTTTGGTCAGGTCCATGCGGCCGTAATAAAATCCGCCCAGGATATTGACCAGGATCACTATTCCTAATACGACAATGACTTCAACAGTTGTGGATGATATTTGTCCTGCTTTCTGCATCTTGTCATCTCACCTATCCTTTCCACTTTCTGCTTTCCACACTTCTGATTGTCAGGAATATGAAAAGGAATATGACCGAGAGATAATAGATAATGTCACGGGAATCTATAACGCCACGCCCAATCGACTGGAAATGGCTGCTCAGACTTATTTTCAGAATGAATGTATGCAGTACAGGAGGGAAATACCCGACCACATCGGGGATTCCAATCAGGAGGAATACCGCCATAGTGACAACCGACAGGATAAAAGCCACTATCTGGTTGTCAGTTATGGACGAGAAAAATAGTCCTACCGACAGGAACGCGCCACCCATTAGAATAGCGCCTACGTAGCCGCCGATAATCGGCCCATAATCGAGCACGACGACATCGGCAGCCGATCTGCTGACTATCCATGCAAGTGGCAATGTCAGTAGAAGCGCGACCGACAGGAATAGGAATGAGGCAAAAAACTTAGCGAGGACCACTTCCCAGTCACGGAGCGGAAGGGTCATCAGCATTTCGACTGTCCCGACCTTCTTTTCTTCAGCGAGTAACCTCATACTTATAGCGGGTATGAAAAAGAGGTAAACCCACGGAAGCAGCGTGAACAGGTTTCTGAGGCTTGCCTGGTCATTCGCGAAGTACTTGAAGAGTTCGAAGAAAAAGAATCCGGTGATAAGGATAAAAACGTCGATGTAAATGAATCCAAGCGGAGTGTTGAGGTAATTCGTAAACTCCCGGATGAATACAGGTGTCACGCGTTTCATCTCACGCCACCTCCTTGGTGGTCAGGGTGCGGAAGATGTCTTCGAGACGGGCTGTCTCGCGATTCAGGCCAACCAGCTTGAATTCATTTGCCACAGCCATGTCGAATATTTTCTCGGAGATATCGTCGACCGACTTGGCAGTAAGATTGTATTTATATGATTTATTCTGGTGTTCTTCTTCCAGGGAGAATGAAGCGATATCCGGCATGGTGGTCAGGACGGATTCGATCTTATTTTTATTGCCAAGGAAAGTGACGATGTAAATATCCGCCCCACGCGCAAAGCCGGTCAGTTCTGTGGTTGTTCCTTCCGCGATGATTTTTCCCTGGTGGATAATGATCGCCCGGTCGCAGGTGACTTCGACTTCCGGAAGAATGTGGGTCGAAAGGATGACGCATTTATCGCGCCTGTGGCCAATATCCTTGATGAGGTTACGAATCTCGACAATCTGGTTCGGGTCCAGTCCGGTTGTAGGCTCATCGAGGACAAGGTAATCGGGATCGTGGATCATTGCCGCAGCAAGTCCTACACGCTGGCGGTATCCCTTGGAAAGTTCGTTGATGTCCTTGAACACGACACCTTTCAGGCCGCATACCTCTACCATTTCATCGCGGCGAGCCTGTTTTGTGGTTCCCATACCGCGGATATCCCCAATGAAGTCGAGATAATCCAGGACGTTCATATCGAGATAGAGGGGGGCGGATTCGGGCAGATATCCAAGGACCGAGCGGACTTCGAGGCTTTGTTTGTAAATATCGTAGCCGCCCACGGTAGCTTCGCCGGAATCCGGAGTGTAGTAGCAGGTCAGGCATCTCATCGCGGTGGACTTGCCAGCACCGTTCGGACCGAGGAGACCTACCACTTCACCCTTCTTGACGTTGAAAGAAATCCCGTCGACCGCCTTGACGGGACCATAGGATTTGTAAAGGTTCTTAACCTCAATCATGGCTCTTTCTATTCATTCCTTTATTCCATATTGGTCAGGATTCAATATCTGAAACACTAAAAATACCCGGATTTTCTCGAGTATAAGATAAATTCATTTCATACAGGATTTTATTTTTCGCCCTAATTGCCCGTCCACCCTGATAGACTAACCTACGACTCCCAATATGCTTAACAGGTTCAAAAAATTTCTCTACAAGATGTAGAGCAAAGTGGATAATTACCACATGATTAACATAATAGTCAAGCGCGGGAAAATTCAGGACGGTATAAATGAGCCGATGAGGTCCTTCAGATCCATATTGTGGCTTACAAGGTACTCGGAAATCCCGGTGCGGATCGACACTGCCCGGGATGGGTCCATGAAATTTATCGTGCCTGTACTTACCGCGGACGCTCCCGCAATCAGGAATTCGAGGGCGTCTGAAGTCTCGTATATTCCACCGGTGCCGATAATTGGAACCTTCAGGGCGGAATAAACCTGGTGGACAATTCTGACAGCCAGCGGACGTATGGCACGTCCGGACAATCCGGCGTGATCCCTGGCAATCCTCGATTTCCTGGTTTCGATGTCGATCG
>DASWIV010000068.1:0-16736 GCA_036397475.1 bacterium | reverse complement strand
CGTTGGTACCTGTGATAGCGCCACAGGTAAATACCCCGCCAGCAGGATCTGGAGTAAGGCCATACACATTGCATGTGCCAGTAGCGCTCCAGAAAACTCTATCCCATGCGTAAGTTCCATCTGTCCCATATTTGACCAGATATCCGGAAATTTCATTCGGAAGATAGGTATTTGAGTTGCCCGCTTCATCGAATTGGACACTTGAAGCGAAGAATCCGCAAGCATATAGTTCACCATTCTGGCTGACGCAGATATCGTTTACCGTATCCGGCGATGTCCCCCCCCATCTCCTGACCCACTGGAAATTTCCATCCCTGTCATACTTCGCTATGTAACTATCAGAGAACCCGGCTGCTACTCTTGTGGTTACCCCCGGACCAGGATCAAAATCTACAGTCCCTATAAAATCTCCGCCGATATAAACATTACCATCCTCATCGGTGTCAACACACCTTGCCACTGCACCGGATAATGATCCAAATGCCCTTGTCCAGCCATGGTCGCCGACAGTTATCTCAAGCGGAGTGTCAAGCAGATCAGTACCCCCTTCGTTGTCAGTAACCCGTAGCTGGACTTCATATACGTCAGCGACGCTGTAGGAGTGCGATGCGTTAATTCCGGTATCGTCGAATGTTCCATCGTTTTCCCAGTCCCAGTCGTATTGCGTAACCGATGTGTCCGAGCAGTCGGTATCGTGGGAGCCAATCCCGCTGAAGTTAATTAAATTTCCCGGTACCGCTGAATATTTATCAGCTGACGCGGACGCGAATGGAAGACTGTTATTCACAATGATACTCATTGGAGTAGCCAGCGATGTGCCGGTCCCTTCATCATCAGTCACCCTGAATCTAACAATATATGTCCCGGGAGTGTCCCATGTATGGCTCACACTTTTGCCTTCTTCATCCCACGTTCCGTCGTTATCCCAGTTCCACTGGTATTTGGTGATTTCGCCGCCGTCAGGATCGTATGAGCCATCATCGGCAAAATCGATTGGAACACAGACTGTACCGGGAATTCCGGACGCTTTTGCGAAAGCCTCGGGAGCGGAATCCGTAAACTTGGAAATGTGAAGGTCGACAATCTGGTACGCTGAAAGGTCCAGCCACTCAGGTGATGTATCGTTCGCATTTTCCTCAACACGGATCAGGCATTTATAGTCGCCTTCACCCGCTAGCAGAGAGTTGGAAATATCGACTGTATATCGCGCATATTCTGAATTTTCGCTTACAAGACTCAGGGTTTTTGTCCCGGCGAAAAGATCGGGGCACTCGGCAACAGGTATTTTATAACTGGATGAGCCTTCATAGTCATAAATATCAACTGTTAACCTGACCTTGCCTCCATATGAGCTCAGGCCGGAACCGTACGGCGTCTGCTCAACATCAATAGCCCAGGCTTCCTGGGCGTTTGCTTCAGGTGGAAAATCAGCCGATGGGTCAGTTACCGGGGATATGCCAGCAGGAACCCAGTTCCCGTCGACTGCGTATCCAAATACAAACGGTCCGGAAGGAAGATGAATTTCATATTGGACAGTTTCCGTATCGCCGCCGTAGAAAGCATGGCGGTTATTAGAAAGGGCCGGTGTAAAATAATTTTTATATCCGTTCAATGAAGAAGATGGAGTAGTTGAAGTTGCCATATCCGCTTCAAAATATCCCTGAAGTCCTGCAGGACCGGATCCGATTGTTGTCGGGTTATAAAGGGTTGTATAACCATCGGCATTTAAAAGCTCGCCTTCGCCGTTAGAACTGCTTGATGTGTTTACGCCGATTGTGGGGAAATCCACAGCCCCGTCGAACATCATTATTCCCTTGACGTCGAATCCCGAAAACGCGAGTGTGGGGAAAGGATGCTTGATCTGAAAATTCACCAGGATGGTGTTGAACCCTGATGGCGTAATTGACTGAATAGTGAAGCAGTCAGCGCAATTAGGAGGATCCAGGAATTTGAGTACGTTAAAGTGATTTGCCGTTTGTCGTACCGGCACCATCTCATAATCCGTGTGTTCCGGATTGACATAGACAGCGTAGTAAGCCCAAAGGTAATGATTATTGGTAGCAGACCCGGTGTCATTCTGTACAGCAGGCATAGTGACCCCAGGGCTGGTTATGAGATTATCCTGAAGATTTTCAGGTTTTGAACAGGATAAGGACAAAAGAAGAATCACCCCAATATACAGGGTGATACGTGCGGTTCGATGCGTCATTATGTACCCTCCATCAGAGTTGACGCGTAGTTTAGTTCATTACCTAAATTTATGGTTGTTGAACTTTAACTCGCCGAAAATATCTGTATTCATATTATCAGTAAATGTACCGATTGTCTATATAAATCGGCGTTAGTACAATAGAAAATGTGTTAAGGCAATCAGGGAATTTCAGCTTACATCTACCTGCTCGGTTTCGGGCTCATCGCCAGACGCTTCATCCTCGACGTTAATGGCATCCGGGTCGGTTTCTGACATAATTGTCTGGTTGCGGCCGCCTTCCTTTGCGATATAAAGGGCACCGTCGGCAGTTTCGATCAATGACTGCTTATCGCGGGCATTTCGTGGATATTCAGACACTCCTATCGACATCGTAATTCGCACATTTTTGCCATCGACAGGGAAAATAAGTGATTCGATCGACTTCCTGATCTTCTCGGCTGCAGCAAAGCCACCTTCCAGTGGAGTATCCGGAAGAATGGCAACAAGTTCCTCACCGCCATAGCGGCAGGCGATATCTGAATCACGCAGGTTACGTCGAATTGTCCTGGCGACCAGTTTGAGGACCTCATCTCCAACCTGGTGGCCATATGTATCGTTAAATTTCTTGAAATGGTCGATATCGGTGTAAAGAAGGGTAATTGGAGCGCCGTATCGTGCGGACCTCGATAGTTCCCTGGTGAGTGCTTCCTGGAAGTAGCGGTGGTTATATAGTCCGGTCATACCGTCAGTTGTGGCAAGCTGGACCTGGCGGATGTAAAGCTGGAAGTTTCTGATGATGGTCATCATCGACGATGCCAGGGTTTCCACGAACTGCTGGTCCTCAGCGGCGAAAGCAGGAGTTGAATTTCTTGAAAGCAGGAGGAAGCCTTTTTCGCCATTCTGTCCGAGCTGGTGGCAGAAGAAAGTGTTAACTTTCAGAGTGCGCAGAATCGGGCACTCTATTGATCCTCTTACTGATGTGACCAGCTCATTCCGGTACGGGCATCGGGGGCAATTCTGAGCGCGGAGATCTTCTACAAGTTCGGGATTCCAGTAATTTCTGAGAACAGCCCTGTCGACAACCTGGCTGAATGCGTTAAGGACAGTCGGGTCAAACTGCTCATCGGCGTCCTCAAGGGTAATTCTCTTGACGATCTCCTTGTCGCGCTGCTCGGGCGCGTCTACAAACTGGACAACCACGTCGTGCGTACTGTCCATTTTATACGCAAGGACCCCATCAGTAGCTCCAAGGACCTTCATTGCTTCCTCGAGAGTATTATCGAGAAGTTCGTGGGGGTCGGATGCTGTGGCGAGCAATTCATCCGTTTCCAGGTCAGTTCCCTCTTCGCCAACGAGGTCTGTGCCGGAGACGGTATTCAGGACCTCCAGTTCGTCGATCTGGCGCGAGAAGAGTTTTTCCTGCTCGCCAACGTAGACCTCGTTGAAATCGTCCCGGAGGCTGGAGTTGCGCAGCTCCTCATTCAACTGGATAATGCGGTCCTGATCGTAAACATTGAGCTTCGACGATTTTATAAACTCGGTAAGCAGCATGACGTAGACCGGCTCGAGATTCATCATGTCGCGGAAGGAGTTTTTGAGCAGAATCCACTCGCGGAAGTCCTCTTTCATCACCTTGAAGATGTAATTAAAGTCATACTCGATAAGAGAACGTACCAGTAGGAGATGGGAAGCTCTTACCTTGCGAAAAACCTCTCGCGTGGTCAGGTTCGGGTAAAAATCCGTGACGATATCGGCCCATTTGGTGCTGAGTTCGTCGACATTCTCCCTGATAATTTTCGCGAGCTTATGCTGCATGCAGTGTCTGCCTATAAAAATAGAGGGACGAACCCCTCGTAGAGGTTCATTGTATCATTTTTACCACATTAATATTATCGTCAGAATGAACGAAATGGAGTATGAAGCTGCAGACTGGAGGCCTGCGTTACGACAACGAACACTTTTCCTGGATGCCTGTGAGGGCGTCCCAGAGGGCTTCGCTCATCTCGGCACAGGCATCGATGCACGCCACTTTTTCGTCAACAGACAGGTCTTCGGTCATTTCCAGGAGCAGGTCAGATTCGTGCTCGTTATGGCAGTGCTCGTAGAAATATTCCTCGCTGGTTTCAGGGTCGAGCGAATAGAATTTCCTCAATGCTTCGAGTTTGGTCGACGCTGTACCGGGCTGCTGGATCTCGAATGCGTACATGGCACCTATAGAGGAGGGTTTATCGGTGAAGAGGTTACGCGCCGTTCCAATGAGTTCATTAACTTTTTCAATTGATGTGGGTTTAATTTTCGTATTAACCGCGCCGGCAAATTTCTGCCACAGGATAACGTGCTCATCCTCTTCGCGCGCATATTCGGTCTCGCCAAGTGAACTCCATCCTTCCGAAAGTATCGAGATAAATCCGCCATATTCACTGGCATAGAGGGCGATATCGTCGACAGATAGTTTTCCTTCGTTCCAGGACTGATAGAACGGATGATTCAGAAGGTTCCAATTTTCTACAGTTTCATTTAATTGATCGCCAATATTCATTGTTTCCTCCGTGGCAGGTTCGTAATGGATTCGGTGTATTGTATTTGAGAATACCGGAAATGTCTAATTAAAGTTAAGGCTAATTAAAGAGGCTGAAAATCTGGACGTACTATCATTCTCTATAGGTTAGATATAAACAGGCGCCTGAATTTGGTTAGATAATAGGGTAGTAAGTAATTTTCGCGGTCAGAAGAATGTTTGACCGGCCGATGAAAGTGTTGGTATACTGGCACTCTCAGGAGGAAATGTCCCCAGGCATTTTCCACCCAGGGCCGTGCTCAAAACCGGCTGATCGCATTATCGAGGAACTGACTAATGCACGGTCCCGGAATTCTTGAGTCACTTTTAAAGGTGCCACCGAAAAAACCCAAAAAGAAAGCCGTCCCGCCGGTAAAAAAAATTAAAAAGGCGGATGAGGTCGATCCTCCGTTCGAGGACAGCGTTCGCTATTTCCTTACCGAGATAGGACGAATCCCACTGCTTTCCCCTGAAGAGGAGATAGTCCTCGCGAATGCGGTGAAATTCGGCAAGGACGAAGAAGAAGCGCGTAGGGCCAAGGAAAAGCTGATCCGCTCAAACCTGAGGCTTGTGGTTTCTATCGCGAAGAAATATCTCGGACGCGGTGTCGATTTCCTCGACCTGCTGCAGGAAGGGTCAATCGGGTTGATCAAGGCTGTTGAGAAGTTTGATCCGTCGCTGGGCTGGAAATTCTCTACATATTCATCATGGTGGATCCGCCAGAGATTGTCGAGGATGATCGCAGACCATGGGTCACTCATCAGAAAGCCGGTCTATATGGTCGATATCATCAACCGGTTTTTGAGGATATCCCAGCGGATAAAAAAGGAAATGGAAGAGGATGAGATTCCCATCGAGAAGGTCGCAAAGGAGATGGGAATTACAATCGATAAAGCTGAGGAACTCAGGAAAATCAGCCAGCGGATTCTGAGCCTGGATACCCCGGTGACTGGTGAAGAGGATGGAAGCAGCCTGAAGGAGATAATAGCGGACAGCGAGATCACCACCCCGGAACTTGAAACGCTTGTGAATGTCAGGAATGAAGTCATTCACAAAGCGCTTGAGGTTGTGGATGAAAGGGAAAAGCGAATTCTCAGTTACTGCTTCGGACTTTTCGATAATCCGGTGTTGACACTCGATGAGATCGGGAAGATGGAGGGAATCACGAGAGAGAGGGTCAGGCAGATACGTAACAGGGCGGTATCCAAGATCAAATCGAGCACATTCGGCGAAAGCATCAAGGATTTCATGTACCTGGAATAGATAGAGTAAAAATGTATGAGAGAAATAATACCCGGAATAAAATCCGGGTTTTTTGTATGAACTGAGAGAATATGTCGAAGCATTTAATGTCGGTTAAAGTATTGACTATTTCAAATATGCGCCATAAACTTAATTAAGCTGAAAATTACATAAAGGCTGTAATTCGAAACGATTTAATACGTGCCAGGAGCTGACAAAGATGCGATCCTCTTCCCTGTCTGCAATTCTCTTAAACAGTTTATTGATGATCGGCTGTATAGGTCTTAGCCAAGAAGCGATGACCACTCCTCCCCTGAATCAAGACAATGTAATGGTCATGAATGACTCATCTGATTTGTCTGACAACAGGTATTTAACAGGTTTTTACAATATCGCATATAATGCGGAGGATAATTCAGCTGAAGTTATACCAGTCAGGGATGCCGAGAAGCACTGGAATGTACTGAAATTTCTGGAGAAGGGACCATGTGAGGGATGTGTGCAGGTTCAGGGGGTGACTCCGAATCCCGATGGAACAAAAATTTTTTTCACAGTTATATCGCATCCGTTCTCAAATCCATTATTCACAGGATTCGATGTCAGAGGGTATACAATATTCAGGGGAAGCCATACTTTCACCGATACAGGATTAACCGCTCCAGACAGGTACCAGGGTGATGGTTTTCTGGTAAATGCAGATGGTTATTCCACTTTGTATAACGCGTCCACGATTCCATTCGCACCACTGGAAGGATACCTCAAGGGCAAATTCGCATCTCCAACAACACCAAACGCGGATTTGAATGGATTCCGCGTGCACGTATCAGCACTGGGAGGAAACAATCCCCGCAGAATACTGGAAGCCGGGGATAATGTAGGTACAGAATATGTAATAGATATGCCCGATGGTGATTTTATTTTCGGTTATGCTGTAGATGCATCGTGGATTCCACCCACAACATCGCCAGTCACGGATCCGGAGAACGATTTCCCCCCTGGAGCAAATTGCCCTGAGCCATACTGGCTGGAAGCTGGCTGGTATGGAAGCGGATTGACTGACATGGGAGGAAAAGTTCAATTAATTCTCAACGTGTACGATCATAGCGGATTGACTTCCTATTTAACTCCGACAGTGGAATGTCCGGAACTTCTGGCGTCACCGTTAACAATGAACTTTGACTGGGATAATGGAGATTACCAGGCATATTACTTAAATATAACCAACCAGAATCAGGCTCCCATTGGAAAATACAACATATTGTTCACGGTTGAAGACACTGAAAATGCGACGTCGCCAGCACATTTGAATTTGACCACTTACCAGATACTGGAGATGGAAGTCAGGGCTGAAAAGGGCTACGCGAGGACATGGGGAGGAGATGGATTCGACAGCGGCTATGGTATCGGTCTGGATTTATACGAGAACGTGTATATTACAGGATATTTTGACGCATCGTCAGGCGGAACAGATTTTGATCCCGGACCCGATACAGACATTCACATGTCAAACGGACTGTTAGACTGCTTTATTTCCAAATACGATCCGGAAGGGAATTATCTGTGGACCATAACGTTTGGCGGATCCGGTATCGATACTCCATATGACATTTACGTAGAAGAAGAAGGCAATATTCTTGTCTGTGGATTATTCACAGGACTGGTGCAGTTTGATCCGACAAATGGATTGGGGTCAAGACAATCGCTGGGGGGCACGGATGGATTTCTGGCCAGGTACAATTCAGATGGAGTTATGCTGTGGGTAAGCTCATGGGGCGGTTCGGGTAACGAAGCCGCCAACAGCGTCGTTTACAACGGCTGGGATACATTTGTGGCTGGAAGTTATGAATCCACGGCCGATTTCGATCCAAATCCTTCAGTAGACAATAAAACAGCTGTTGGTAAATCCGACGCTTATGTCTCTATTTATGACTATAGTGGGAATTATGTGAAAACACTGGTATGGGGAGGATTGGAGAACGACACTGCAACCGCTGTTGCGGGTATTCAGCCGGATATTTACGCAGTCGCAGGCTGGTGGGAAGGATCGGCGGATCTTGATCCCGGACCGGGCACACAGTTTGAAGTGTCTTCCGGATTTCAGGATGGTTACCTGCTGTACATTTATCAGTCGACTGATACACTTTTTTCGACAACACTCCTGCAGGGTGCTGGTCCCGTTATTCCTTACGATATGTCCTACGATTTATATAATACTGATGGAGTGTATCTGGCAGGCGCATTCAATAACACTGTCGATTTTGATCAGGTAACAGGACCTGATATAAGGACTTCAAACGGCATTGCCGATGCGTTCCTGCTGAAGCAAGACAACAGCGGAGCCCATCAGTGGGTCAGGACCTGGGGAGATATTGAATTTGATTCGGCGTTTGCGGTAACAGTTGCAAAAGATTCGCAGGTTTATACAGGAGGATCATTCGGGGGGACCGTTGATTTCGATCCGGGGACCGGTTCAGATATTCTAGGTTCATTTGGATTGGCTGACGCTTTTGTATCCAGTTACAACGCGGCTGGAGATTACCTCTGGACAAACACATTCGGAAGTAACGCGGACAACGATCATGTATTCAAGTTGACATCCTTCTCAGATACCAGCTGCTTCGCAACCGGACCGTACAGCGGAACTACCGATTTCTATCCCGGACCGGATATGGACGACCACATTACCAACGGGATAACAGATGTCTATATAGTGAAATACGAGAAGGATGGATCCTGGTAATTTGCGCTGAATATCTCATAGAAAGAACATGAATATCGAGTTGATATACGATAACATCTGCCCGAATGTGGAAGCGGCGAGAGAAGTGCTCAGTAATGCGCTGGAGCAATCGGGCCTGCCAGGCAAATGGGATGAATTAAATAAGGATGACGGTGAATGTCCGAAGCACGCAAAATATTACGGATCACCTACAATACTGGTTAACGGGAAGGATGTAGCGGGACTGGAGCCGGACTCCGGCATGGACTGCTGCAGAATCTACGATCACGGTGAGGACGGCATGAAAGGTATCCCAACCGTTGACATGATCATTTCAGCGATTCAAAATTTCCGCGAATAAAATGAATAAATCAAACATCATCGAAATTTTCAGCGCGGATTGTTTCCTCTGCGACGAGGCTATAGAAGCCGTTAAAAAATCAGCTGGCTCAGATTGGGAAATTAAAATCCTGGATATCAGGCAACCTGAGTCAATTGAGAAAGCAAAATCGTATGGAATCAAGAGAATCCCGGCAGTGGTTGTAAATGGCAATACGAATTTACTGTGCCCCGGATGTGTCAACGACAAGGCAGCGCTGAAAGCTGCCGGAATTAATTCATAATCTGCTCACTTTACCCATCCCTTTTTATTCAGTTGTCGCGCGCGCCCGAAAGCAAGGGCTCTTGATGGCACGTCCTGATTCAATGTGCTTCCCGCCGCGGTGTAGGCATTCTTTCCTATTTTGATTGGAGCGACGAGTATTGAATCCGAGCCCACAAACGTCCCATCCCCGATTTCAGTCACATTTTTTTGTTTGCCGTCATAATTACATGTAATGGTTCCTGCGCCGATATTAACGTCTTTGCCGACAATTGTGTCACCAAGATACGTCAGATGTCCCGATTTGCTCCCCTCGCCGAAATCGGTCTTTTTCATCTCGACAAAATTCCCCACATGCGATTTTTTATGCAGCCTTGATTTCGGACGTATGTGAGCGAATGGCCCGATCGTGACCTCATCGTCGATCTGGCACTCGAGAAGTACACTCTGGCGTATGACCGCGTATTTTCCGATGGATACGTCAGTCGCCTGCGTATACGGCCCGATCACACTTCCCTCACCGATTTTTGTCTGCCCCATGATTATCGTTCCCGGCATTATTGTAGAATCTTTTCCGATTTTAACATCAGGACCGATCCATGTTGTCCCGACATCCGTGATAGTCACGCCGTTCAGCATGTGCTTCTCGGCGATTTTCCATCTTAAGTAATCCCCGGCTTCGGATAACTCAACCCGGTTATTGACCCCCATTGCTTCCATCCAATCCTCAACAGCGACAGCGTCGATCTTCAGTCCCTTTTCAAGCATGTAATCAAGCACATCGGGAAGGTGATATTCGCCGGACTTCTCGTTCGGCTTTAATTTTCCAAGTGCTTCATCAAGTTCTTTGCGATTGAAGACATAGATTCCTGAATTACATTCTTCTAAATAGACATCGTCGCCCTTCAAGTCCTTACTCTCAGTGATCGACTGCAGATTGAAATTTTCGTCCCTAATCATTCTTCCATAGTGCGATGGTTCCGGTGGGAAGAAACTAAGGACGGTTGCAGACAATTTTTTCTTCTCGTGATGCTTGATCAGGTTAGAGATCGTAACCGCTTGAAGGCAGGGAACATCGCCTGAAAGAATCAGTACATTTTTCGCGGATTTCGGCACCCCGTTCATTCCGACCATAACAGCGTGTCCGGTTCCATGCTGCGGACTCTGCAGTTCGAACTTTTCATCCGGGAAAGTCGCTGAGACCGTATCTGCTTCGTGCCCGACCACAATTACACGGTTATCAAGACCAGCTTTCCGGCATGAATCGATCACCCATTTCCCGAGCGGTTGCCCGCATGCGTGGTGAAGGACTTTCGGAATGGCACTCTTCATTCGCGTGCCCATTCCGGCCATCATTATTATTACAGCAGTGTCTGTTTTCTTTTTCGCAGCCATTTTATTTCTCAACCTGATTTTTTGCCCCTCTTGAATACGTCAATCGAAAAGCGATAGTGTCCCTGCCCTGTCTCCTCCCTGGATCAATTGCGATGCTTCCAGGTCGGATTGAAGCACGGTCCGCCCATTCGCCTTTATATGTATCACATCAACAGGATTATTCTTCAGTTCCCTTAATGTCTTTCCTACTAATTTTGCCCTGTGGCAATCCGATGGTTCTTTTTCCGCACACAAAAGACATCCATTCGGCGAATCGGGAGCCGAATATTCATCCGACAGTATTTTTACCGCGGCCCTGTAAAGACTGTCCGCAGCCAATTGAGTCATACTTTTATCGGTACCCTTGTCGCCGCCGAGAGTCTCGCCTCGCCATGTATACTCGATGGAATTCTGCCTGCATAATTCTGATAGCCTGTCCCGGTTAAAGTGCGGAAAGCGTCCCGAATACGGGACGCGCCTGATGTCGATAACAATTTTTATCGAGTGTTTTTTTAACAGGCTTACCAGCCGTCCGGAATCATGGTTGGAGTGCCCGATCGAGTACAGAGGCATGTGCCGATTACCATCCCCTTCGCGCGAGGAGTTCGTTCTCGGGGATGTCCTTGATGTCGAGGCCCTTCATGGCATCGCCGAGTCCCCGTGAGACTTCCGCAATAACCTTGGGATCCCTGTAATGGGTAACTGTACGCACGATCGCTTCCGCGCGCACATCGGGATCTTCCGATTTAAAAATTCCGCTCCCGACAAAAACCGCCTCCGCGCCAAGCTGCATCATGAGGGATGCATCGGCAGGAGTAGCGATCCCGCCGGCGGCGAAATTCGGGACAGGAAGTTTTCCGAGTTCCGCGACCTGTTCAAGCACGTGGAAAGGTGCGCCCATATTTTTTGCTTCAGCCATCAACTCATCGCGATTCAGGGAACTGACTTTTTTGATCTCTTTCCATATCAATCTCATGTGGCGGACAGCCTCGACCACGTTTCCAGTTCCAGCTTCACCCTTGGTTCGGATCATCGCCGCGCCTTCACCGATTCTTCTCAATGCTTCGGCAAGGCATGTCGCACCGCATACGAACGGAATGGTGAAGTCGTGTTTCCAGATGTGATTTTCTTCATCGGCTGGAGTAAGCACTTCGCTTTCGTCGATGAAGTCGACTCCCATCGATTCGAGAACCTGGGCTTCGGCGAAGTGGCCTATCCTTGCTTTCGCCATGACCGGAATAGACACGGTGTCCATTATATTCTGAATGATCTGCGGGTCCGCCATGCGCGCGATACCGCCGTCTCTGCGGATATCGGCGGGAACGCGCTCCAAAGCCATAACAGCGCAGGCGCCGGCTTTCTCGGCTATCTTCGCCTGCTCGGGTGTAGTGACATCCATAATCACACCGCCCTTGAGCATTTCGGCGAGTCCGACTTTAACTGTCCACCCTCCGGTTTCTTCTCCATTGTTTCGAGACTTCTCAACCATTTATTTGATCTCCTTCACGGGGCTTATGAAATCCGAAATGAAAATCCACAAGCGTTTCAAGAAGATTGTAGATTACCGGTGATGCTAAATCAATGCGTGCGCAGAGGAGTTCACGAATGATGATAAAAAGTGTTTCACGGTACATCACGTGAAAAAAAATCTATTTTTCCGCAAAAAAAATGCACTTTAAACAACTTTTTTTTGTTTTACGTCAGCAATGGCTCAGGGCGGATAAAAAAACACGAATGCGGCGCGAAAAAATAACCCGATCAGAATTTTCAACGCAAATTTTATTATGCAATCGTTGCAAGGCGCATGAATACAGGGGTTACATAGATGCGAATATAATGCGGTATCGCGGCATGGTGAGATACACAATATATCGAACCGGTAACATCAGGTGTGCGATGCATGGCGGAAGATCTGCGACTACGTGTAACATGCATGAACAAAGGGATAGATAAAAATGCATTTTTGATTCCGGCGTTTTCACGCATATTGACATAGCGTTCACGATTTGTTATTAAATATCATAGTGAAAATAAAAATATGCGCAAGCGGCAAAGGCGCATGAATAAAGGGACACAAGGGAAGTATAAAATTCAAAAAGGACTGAGGGTGGCTTACGTCACAAGGGGAAAATCAATCACCAGCCGATAATTCATCAAAACAAAACAACACCCGGACTGATTTTTTAATGTCGAAGGGTACAGCTACATTTTCTGAAAGGGATACTATTAACGATTTAGAAAATCGCACCGCGAAAGCGGATTGAGTTAAAAAGATCCCACGGCAGCATAACACGCATGTCGGGGTCGACCGGAGAAGTTCCTGGCCGGGGGATCGAATTAAGCAAGGAGGATCTACTACATGCCAGCAGCAAAGAAAGCCACGGCGAAAAAGGCTGCCCCTAAAAAGAAAGCCGCCGCCAAAAAGGCTCCTGCTAAGAAGAAGGCTACGGCAAAGCGTGCTACGGCTAAGAAGTCTACTGCGAAGAAAGCAACCGCTAAGAAGGCTGCTCCTAAGAAGAAGGCTCCCGCCAAGAAGGCTGCGCCGAAGAAAAAGGCAACAGCCAAGAAGGCTGCTCCTAAGAAGAAGGCTACAGCCAAGAAAGCTGCGCCTAAGAAGAAGGCAACCGCTAAGAAGGCTGCGCCCAAGAAGAAGGCTACAGCCAAGAAGGCTGCTCCTAAGAAGAAGACTACTGCTAAAAAGGCAACCGCCAGGAGATCGACTCTCAAGAAGGCGACTCCCAAGAAGACAAGGCCCAAGACCAAGAAGTAAAGTCTCGTCTTTTTTATTAGTGGAAGTCGTTCGATTGTAGAATGGATCGTGAAAGGTGTCCCCCCGATGAGTCGGGGGGATCCCTTTTTTAGGCGGAATTATAAAGGCAGCCAAAAATTGCCGGTTATGAAATCGGCACAATCAATCAGATTAACAGCAATTATTTATTCTGAGGATTCTGAATCGCCGGAATCGTCTGTTGATTCTTCATCCGCAGATTCCGAATCATCTAAGGTATCGGCGTTAAAGGTGAATTCCGTCGGGGCGGCATTGTAAGTAAAATCGGTTGTCGGGTAATCCCAGAACGGTGTTTCGTGAGTCAGCAGATAATTATCGATCGACCAGTAAATGTCCGTTGGAAGAAATTCATTGTAGAAAACTGTCGGATCGTTCTGGACTTCCACACTGATATTCTCATATTCCGTAACCTCGGTCGCATATGTCGCATGGAGACGAGTACGGACAATCCTGCGGTCCTGTAGCGTTATCCAGACAAGCAGGCTTCCACGCCCGTTCTGGCGGTCGAGTTCGTTGGCCGGAATTTTGTAAATCATCAAGCCGTTACGGGTTCCGGCGATCATGTCGCGCCCTACCTGTACAGCTCCGCAAACCTGCAGGAGAGTATCGAGCCTTTCGCCTTTCAAAATGCCCCTGAACCAGACACTTCTAAGGAAGTAATCTATTCCACCTGCGTACCACTCATCGGGAAGATAATAGGTCTCGGAGATGTAACCTTCCATCCAGCCCAGTTCAGCGTGGTATAGCTTCGTTCCCCCAAGGAACCATGTTGAGGCGATGGTCGAGTTCCCGTCGATCAATATTTCCATATCGCGTCGGGCAAGGAGTCCGGTCGAATCCTCGAGATACCACCAGCCACGAGTAGTTACATTCCCGGACGATGGTGGCGAGTATCCAAAGGAAAATGGGACAGGCGGTAACCAGGCGCCGTCGAGAAGTAAACCTGGAGTATCTGCCAGCGCCGATGGGTCAGGGGGATAAAGAACCGTAATAAAACCGAACTGTGCTCCAATTCCTGGGGGAAGTGAGAAGTATTCCTGCCAGTTGATGCCGCCGTTTTCCAGGTCCATTGGAAGCGAGAATACCGATTCGGATGTTTGAGGAGGGACGCGCACTGTGCCGTCGGACGAGTCGATTTCGTCGTCAGCGTATGACACGTTTGCCATGAGCAGCAGAAGAAATGTTACCAGGAATAACCTTGAGAGCATGTAATACCATCCGGATTAATGGAATCCGCAATTTAGAGGAGAATGGTACCATAGACAGTAAATCCGGTGCAAGACAGCCCGAGATAATGATTGTCACATTTCCATCAGACGCTTAATCCGTTCTTCGGTAGGCGGATGTGTCGAGAACAGATTCATAATACCGCCACCCGATAAGGGGCTGGCGATCCACAAATGAGCGGTCGTGTTGTCGGCAAGGGGATTATCTTTAATGTTCTGATTTATTCCACTGATTTTTGCCAATGCTGACGCAAGCGCTTGCGGTTTTCCAGAGATTTCCGCACCGCCACGGTCGGCTGCGTACTCGCGCGTTCTGCTGATCGCCGATTTGATTAAAATGGCTGCTATCGGAGCGAGTATCACCATTAAAAGCAGCCCTATTAACCCAAGCGGATTATCGCGTCCGCGCCCGAACCAGAGCGCGAATCTCGTAAGGAACATTATCGCGGTAGTGACACTCGCGGCGATCGTCATGATAAGGCTGTCGCGATTTTTGACGTGAGTCAGTTCATGAGCCATTACGCCCTCGAGCTCCTCATGAGACAGAATCCTCAGGATACCCGATGTAGCCGCCACAGCAGCATGGTTCGGATCGCGTCCTGTAGCGAACGCGTTAGGGACGTCTGAGGGAACTATGTAAACCTTAGGCATTGGAATTTCAGCATTCGCGGCAAGCATTTTAACCATATTGTAATAATTCGGGTGGGATCTCTCGTCGACTTCCTGTGCCTTATACATGGACAGGACCAATTTGTCGGAGTAAAACCACATCCCGAAATTGAAGAGGACTGCCAATACAAGAGCGATCGCCATTCCGCCTTCGCCACCGACTATGTAGCCTATCCCAAGGAACAGCGCTCCCATTAATACCATTAGGAGAAAAGTTTTGAAGTAGTTCATAACGTACTCACCGTGCCATTATATTATAACAGCATCTGAATGAGACACATGAGATCGCGATTTGGTTGCACCGAATTTTTGTTCTTCCGCAGACTCACCTTCCGGAATTCCGTCTGTGTCCGGTATATCTTCCGGTTCCGGTGTGTAATAGATTTCGACCGTGTTACCCATCGGGTCCAGCACGGTGATCCCCCAGTACGATTCCCGCAGCCATTCGGGTCCTCCAGCGAGAGATTCAATACCTTCGCCCATTAAAGTTTCGACTATTCTGTCGAATGAATAGTCCGGCACCTCAATCGACCACGAAACTCCGAACCGCGGTCCCCCACCCGGTCCGGGCTGCCAGGTAAATTCATCGATTACAGGAACTTCCTCTTCCGCGCGGAAAATCATGAACTGGAGTCCTTCGCACTGATAGACAAGCCATCCCCAGTCTTCTTCATTCATGTACGAGAGTTCTTCCATGCCAACAATGTCGGTATAAAAATGGCGCATCTCGTCGACATCGTTGCAGGTCGCAAACAGGAATTCGATGTTCGGCCTGACGGATATTTCATCCCCGGTATCCTGCGCGTACACTGAAATCGAACAGAAAGTCAGCAGGAGAACAATAAAAGCAGCCAGTGTAATTTGATGATGCTTCATATCAGGTCTCTCCTTATTTTCCCCCATATGCTTGATATTTAAAGAACCAGTATTTTACTAGGCTGAACAGCGCTTGTCACCAATCAGGCTGTCGAATGAATTCAGCACGAACAGGAGGATAAGAACTTCGCCCGCGATAACAACAAGGGATAAGGGAAGGATGGTCGAATAAAATGGTTGAGATGGAATTCTGGTCAGCGAGATCAGGAAATCTTCCTGCAACCATAAAATGATGTAGCCGATTGTCAGGAGCAATTCGAGAGGCCATCGCAGCGGAAGGGCGATATCGTTGACCCTTAGGCGCCAGTAATATCGTGTGAAAAACAGGATATCTATCGCGAGAAATACAATAATTATTAATACCAGCAATCCCGGGCTGGGGTGAATGGACGGAAAGTAAACAACCGTGAACATCATTATCGCGAGGAAAATCCCCTTGTTCCAGCGGAAGTCCAGATACTCCAGGAGAGGCCATGGATTCCCGGCTGTCACC
>DASWIV010000067.1:0-6279 GCA_036397475.1 bacterium | reverse complement strand
GGGGGAACAGCGGGATTGACAGCCGTATACGACGATGCACTTGACGCATCGCCACTAATCACTGCCATTGTCAGATCTGATCCCGGGGGATCAGGTTCATCTATTAGTCTGTCTGTATTTCAATCCGACATAGATGACACTCCCGACTTCGAAGATACGTTCTATGCGGATAACGATGCATCTGTGACATGGTGCAGACATCCGGCAGTTGAAGTAGCGTATTGTCATCCGGATGACGCAACACAAGGGATTGACGGTTATATTTTCATTTACATCGTTTGGGCGCAATTAAATGACTACGATAACGAAGGCATTGATTTGTATTATAAGAGGTATATTGTTGACTTCGATGGTACAATAAACTGGAGCACTGATGTTACAGTGGGAAATGAAATTCTCTTAGCTGAGACTCAGGGAGCGAACGGCAGCGACGATGTTCAACCTGACTTGGCAATGAAGCTGGATGGGGATTTACTGCTTGCGTATGTACGTACCGAGTATACAAATTTTGACGAGTCAGATATATTGGCGATTGAAGCGGATTATGATGATTCGGATCCGACCAGTTCTCTTTCATGGGGAACTATATACTCGGTATCGCCGCCTTTTAGCGGTCTTCCGAACGCGAGAAATATTGCTCCAAGTATCGATGTTGGAATGGTAGATGGCTTTGATAATGGGGAAAATGATTCTGCAGTCTGTGTCTGGTCCTCGCAGTTATATTGGGGGCAATCTTCACCATTCTCACCCCAGCCTTATTTAGTGTGGGCTAATGCATGGGATTCTGAAGGAACAGCGACACCTGTCAATTCATTCGCAATCACATCGGGCGATCCATATGCGGACGCCCTGGCAAAGGTCGATATTGTTCCTATTCCTCCATCAATTGGTTTGGGCGAGTCGCCATATCAGGCCGCCATTATTTCCTGGACGCATTTCGATTGGTCAGTTGATGGTTATCCAGAACACTGGGGAGACCAGCATTTTGAAGATCCCGTGATTCAAATGACAATATCACCTGAATTATCCGGGGCTCTTTTGACAATTTCCGATGAATATGGAATCGCACCGGATATAGCGTGTTACGAACGCGGCAGTAATCAGGACCAATGGTTCGGATTGACTTATTATTATGCAAATACAGGCGGCGATATTGGCGACTGGGATTGGGATGGAATCAGAGTTACAAGCTACAGCTTTGATACTGACCAGACTATTACGAAGGAACTAACTTGGATTGAGGACAATTATGCTCCCGCATTCTGGGCGTTACTTTCTCCATTTACCGGTCCTACTATCTGCCTGAGAGATCCTTCACCTGAAGACACAGACAATGAGCCTGTTTATGATATTTTCTTCATAGGGCTTATTCAAGATGGCGATCCTGATCTGGTTTGGATATCAGATGGCACCATTCAACCATAGCAAAGGATGTGATATTTCATGAAGCATTTTATACTTTTATTAGCCATAGTTTTCATAGTTGGCTGCAGTTCCGGCAATTCTATTCAGAGCAATCTGGATGCCGATATTACTGACCCAACTTCAGGAAGTTCTTATCTTGCTGGAGGAATAGACTGGTTATGGGGTTTATATGAGCTGAATATTGCGAGCGATGGATCGTCGGCTGAAGTGATTCCTAAGCGGTCCCCATCTCTCGAGACTTACGGAGTGCACCTGAATGCGCTCAAACTCCTCGAAGGCGGACCTTGTTATAATTGCGTAAATACCAGCAATGTCCATATGACGCCTGAAGGCAATGTGTCAGTCGATATTTCTCTCACTCATCCGTACGATAATCCTGCCTATACGGGATTTGATGTAATGGGAATTATTATGTTTCCGGCACATCAGTCAGTACCTGATGATGAGTTATTCAATCAATCTCATCCTGGTCCATACCAGGGATGGTATGATTATTATTCTCGTTCAGAAAAGGGCGATGCTGAACTGGTTAACAATGAAGGGTTTCTTAACTTATGGAGTCCTCGCGCTCATTTATGGTCTAACTGGACCTACCATAATTGGTATGACTATCCAATATTTGATTATTACGAGGGAAAATATGCGACGGGAACGGATTACGGTTCCTGGAATCCTTTCATCAGGTATTATTCCAATGAAACCCGCCATATGTTCGAAGTTGGTAAAACGGTTACTCGTACATTCATCATCAAACCTCCGGAACTGGGGCCAATTGAAGCTGGATACGCTGTTTATGCGCACTGGAATGAAGCAACTGTCAAACCGGTTACTAACCCGGCAACGGATTTTCCTATAGATGCAAATTCCGCAATGCCTTATGATTTTGAGATTACTCAGGATGCTCCTATTGATCCTGATGCCCCTAACAATGTAGAGATGGGTAAACCAATTCGCATACGGCTAAAACATTGGGGGATCGTTCCAATAGAAAAGTATGGATTAGGCTGGGAGACCTTAAACAATAGTGGCGGTGGGGGATCAAAATTGATATCTCATCCTGATGGGAATCCTGATGAATATTATCCTTATCATTTCCAGACCGAGTGGCATGAGAATCTGCCTGATTTTCCATCTTCTTATCCTTACATTTTCAATATTCATGCTAAGGATCCAACATTTCCGGGTGGGATAGGAAGAATCGCTACTCAGTTCTGGATTATGGATATCGAGTTCTCAGCACTCGATGGCGAGTGGTGAAAATCCTTTAAGCCAAACTATTTAATCCCGGTCCGCCGCGGCGTACCGGGATTTTTTTTCTTCTCATTTTAATTACTTCCTGAATCGTTTGTTAGAACCTTTCCGGCTCTGTTATAATCATAGGTTCATAAACGGCTGTAAATCGTAATTTATGAGGAAGACGAAAATGGGGACACGCAGATTACCACGAGGATGGGTACTCATCCTGTTAACAATAATTATCCTGCTGCCGGTACCGGCGCAGGCCGAGGATTATCCCGGCGTATATACGTCCGAGTCCAGCCTTATTTTCATTAAATCAGGGGATGAAACCGGGACGCTTCGGGGTGTGACGGTTCTTTCCTACGAATACTCGATGGACTGGATCATCACTGTGGGGGATATCGCCCGGATAAACGCCGATGGGATAATAATCAGCGACGGGTACCAGTACGCGTACAAGGCTAATGGGCAAAAGTTGAGCGAGACAGAGTTCACGTCGCTGAACCTCACGCTGGACTGGGACGAATACACATTTCAGATCCTTCCGTCCTTTGGCCATTTTCTAGCGCCGATGCTTCGCGGAGGGCTGGCTTATTCCTTTATCGAAAGCCGCGACGGACTTCCGAGCCAGATAGCTCTTGCCCAGGAAGCGTGGGACACAGGGGACTCGATCAATCTTTATGATGGATTCCTGTACCAGATCGCCGAAGGTGAGATTACAGCGCAGGTTGCGTACACGGAGATCGCGTTTGGCAGCAGGGGAGTAGTCAGGGCAAATTTCCCGGACAATTTCCCGCCGCCACCCGAGGATTACCCCGAAAATTATCCGGATTATCCCGACTCGGTATTTCCACCCCCGGTCCCGACAAATAATGTCGACCCGACCCTTATAACAAGCGATCCGACCCTGCCACAGGGTACACTGGTCGACCCCAATGTTGCCGGTAATACTCCCCGGTTCTCACTCGAAGCCCAGCACGATTATGATGTGCCTCCGGTCAAGCGTATCGGGATTGTCCAGTTCACAGAATCGGCGGATATTGACGGCTATTCTCCGGTTTGCGACCAGCTGTTCCAGGACATACTTGGAAGCCACGAGGATTATGAAATTGTGTACATCCCGTGGGACGAAGCGATGTTCGGTGGAGCGGTGATGTATGATCGGGCGGTCTGGATCTGCGAGCAGTACAATGTGGATGTCATAATTCTCAGCGAACTCGACCAGCTGAAAATTCCCGGAATAGAAACCGCCCTGCACCAGGACAGGACCGTTCGTGTCCAGTTAACCATCGATACCAAAATGATCGATGGAACCGGCGGCTCTGAAATCTGGGGAGGAGAATTTGAAGCGGATAATATGCACGATGCATACGAGCTTGACAACGGCGGCGACGACCTGATGATACGTACGGATATAGGACGCCTGCTGGCTGATATGGTTGGTGACCTGATAGATTCAGGTGTGCTCGATGGAACGCATGTAGATTAATTATGGCGGACTTTCTCGATAAAATCCGGAAGTCGACTGCGAATAAATCGGCTGAGCGGGTATCAAGGGTGCCCGGCAATCCCCCTGAAATTCCACAGGCTGAAGGAGTGTCGTTCGAATCGGTACTTTCGAGGGCGTCAAGGAACCCTACCGAGAAGAGACTTGAATTAATCTTCGAGGATATTTCCAGGCTGGCGACAATACTGTCAAGGCGTCGGCTGCTGGAAGACCTCGAAGAATACCGGGAAAAGGTAAGCCAATTTTTGAAAACTTATATAGAAGAAGTGCTTGATGTAAAAGAAGCGGTTTCCCGTAAGGGAATTAACAGGCGGAAGCAGCTTCTTGTTGTGAAGCGGGTGAATGTCGAGCTCGAGGAATTGAGCAGGTTTGTACTTGGCGACGCACCCGATTTTAAGGTCATCAGGGAACTGACTACGATCCAGGGATTATTAATGGATCTGTACCGCTGATAAGCAGGTTGACATATATTTGGCAAGTAAAACCGGACAAAAATCCCTAACCGGATACGATTCGATTGTGGGCCACAAAATCCCCGCGAGAATTTTAAATCAGCTCGCTGAGACTGATCGTGTGCCCGGTACTCTTCTGTTCTCAGGCCCACCAGGTATCGGGAAACTCGCCGCGGCAATTCAATTTGCTAAAAACCTCAACTGTGAAAAAAGCAGGGAACCTTTATGCGATTGTTACTCCTGCAGTGCGATACGTACAGGCGCTCATCCGTACATACTGGTTATTTCAAAGCCGGGGCAGATAAAGGTCGACGAAATGCGGGAGATTGTCTCGCTCGCGTCGATGAAAACCGCGTCGGGATCTAAAAGGGTTTTCATTTTTGATAACGCTGATGTAATTACCACGGAAGCGTCGAATGCAGCATTAAAAATTCTGGAAGAGCCGGGGACGGACCTGTATTTCGTACTGATAAGCGATTCTCCGTACTCGATCATTTCCACTGTCCGGTCAAGGTCATATAAAATTCGATTTTCAAATTTATCGGATTCGGAGATGAGGGTTTTCGCGGACACGCTTGAAAAGGGAAAGCCGGAAGATGGGATCGAACATGCGCTCGAATATTCAAACGGGTCGCCGGGAATTTTCCTGATGTGGGCGTACAATGAAAATTACCGGGACCTGATATCTGAACTGCGGGAATGGATGGCGGAATGGCGCAAAGGAAAGCGGCTATCCATATCCGAAGCCCTGAAATGGAAAGAAGCCTATAAAGATTACGCGAACAGGCTATCGTCAACTGAGCGTGAGATCGGGATTCCACGCGGTGCGAATGTCTTCGAATTGAAAAATTATTATTCCGAAGTCGACAAATTACGGGTAGATACGTTAAACTGGAAAGCGGACCAGCAAGGTTCCAGCAAGGGGCAGGCAATGGGCCTGAAGCTTACAGGACTTGCGATGGTCCTCAGGCGGCTGCTTCACTTCGACAATTCAGATGAGAGCGGCCGCGGGATTTTAGTTCTACAGGAATTTGCGAAAAAGATCGATGCGAACTGCCAGCAGGATATGCTTCTCGAGAGGCTGTATTACAGCGTCCACGAGGGTTAAATATAGAGTGGTAAAATATGAACGATACAGAAACCTTACGATACATCGAATTTAACTACGGCAAACTAGGCAAAATAAGAAAAATCAAATGGAATCCCGAGCTCGGCGACCCGGTCTTCAGGAAACGGTTTGTATTTGCCGATGAGTACGGCGAGGACTGGGGGATTGTCGTCAAGGAAATCCCCATGCCCGAGGACGCGCTCGATCAGGCGTCGGGAAATGGAAATGGCAGATCCGAACGGGATTCGTCATATGACGATTTCGAGGACAGTGAATATACCTCGTCTAAATTAATCGATGGACAGGTTATCAGGTATTTCACGGAAGATGACGATCAATTCCTCGAGGACATCCGGAAGGACGAGCCGGATTTCCTGGGCCAATGCAGGGAACGGGTTAAGCACCATTCGCTTGACATGAAAATGCTCGCGACCGATATCCGGTTCGACCGGAAGAAGGTCACATTTCATTTTGCGGCGGACGGCCGGGTCGATTTCAGGATGCTGGTACGGGATCTGGCGTCGATATTCAGGTGCCGGATCGAATTA
>DASWIV010000066.1:0-6922 GCA_036397475.1 bacterium | reverse complement strand
AGGCACCGGCACGGTTCACCTGGTGATGGACGACTACGGGGAGATATATCCCGGAGAACCGGACGGATTGCCGGAATCAACACTTGGAATTTTGATCGACGGGACTGACATCCGGAAATAATTCCCTAAACCCGATTTTTCTGTCAGTTTTCATCCACGGCATACGTACTACTTATAGAACCAACTAGTAAGGGCGGTACCGTAGCGTATGAGGCTGACTTGTATTTTTATCGCATTCCTTCTCGGGCTTCTATGCAATCATCCGCAGGCTGACAGATTCGGCCCGGTAATCGCGATTCCCGGCATTGTGTCCGGTCTGGCAGTTTTATTCATTCCCGGAATATCCCGCAGGTTTAAACTGGTCTCAGTTGCATACACGGCTTTTTTCGCCGGGTTATTGTGGATTGAGGATCTTCCCACCTGGAAGGGACCAATTTTCACCGGCACTGAAAATCCTCTGGTTGAGCTTGAAGGCATCGCAATTGCAGAACCGCTGGACACACCCTCAGGACGTTACCTCCCTCTCAGCGTGAAGTCCCTTACTTTTTACCAGGAATCTAGTGCCTCGCATTCTATTAATTCGGTGCAGGCTGAAAAAGTGAATGGAATAATCCTTGCAAAAATTGGGAGATCAGTCTCGACCGTTACCGGCGGCAGGTATATCGCGAGAGGCAAATTAATAAGCGACCTCGATGAGCTGACTTCACCGATCGTACTAAGGCACCGTCCGCGAGGGATACTCGAACTTTCCATTGGAAATAATTCAATCCAGCTTATCCGGTCGCCTGGTCTGTTTTATTCCTCGATCAGCAGGCTTCGGTTTGACCTGACTAATCATCTCGCATGGGGACTCAATGATTCAAACGGCCAACTGTCCGCCGGAATTGTGCTAGGACGCAAGGGTCGGCACCTGGGAAGTGGCTGGACAGGGGATTTTTACTCCGCGGGATTATCGCATCTGATCGTTGCGTCAGGAGCACAGATCAGCCTGTTGTTCTTCCCCCTGTTTTTCCTCATGGGACGGGTTGCGTTGAACCGGAATGTTCGATGGCTTTTGATCGCCGTGATAATCCTTTCGCTGTTCGGGTTTGTACGTATCCTAGGTGGGGAACCATCGATCCTGCGTGCTTCAGTGATGGGTGTGATCCTGCTCATATCCATCGGATTAAGAAAACAATCCTATGGCATGGCGGCATTATCTGCTGCCGGACTGTACTGGCTTATTCAGAATCCGATGCTTTCAAGGGATACCGGGTTTCTCCTTTCGATCGCGGCAAGTTTCGGGATCATTTACATCTGTCCGGTCCTGGTAAAAATCATCCCGATGCCTTACGTCGGAAAAAATAAAAGCGGTTTAAAAAGCAGGATAAATATCGTGGAATTTATCGGGAACCTGAAAATAAATATCGCTCGACTGTTCCTCCTAAGCAGTATCATCACCACAGGCGCTCAACTTGGAGTGTTTCCCGTTCTCGCCGCGACTGTCGGACGGCTATCCCTGGCAGGATTCATATCCAATCTTATCGCTGTACCTGTCGGGCAGATAATCCTGTTCCTTGGCGCATTCAGCGGATTACTTGGATTCATATCTCCGAAAATATCCGTCCTCTTGAACCATTTGATAGGCATATTCACGAGCATTCTAATGGTAACAGCCAACCTGTTCGGATCGATCCCCTTTGCAAATGCAAGGATCCACCCGATTCCCGGCTTTTCTGTACTCATTTATTACCTCATTCTAATTGCGCTTGTGGAATCGTACCGTTACGGTATATTCAAAGTGAAAACCGTAAAGGATGGTATAAAATCAGAAGGATTCACTACCATCGACATTTCAGAGCAACCCCTGCCATTCTAGCTGTATAAAAAAAACCGGTCTTACGACCGGCTCTGAATTTCTGAGATTAAGACAGTTATTAAACAGCGTTGGTGCTCGATGTCTGCGAGTCAGTCATGCTCTGGATCGCACTGAACAATGGCAGGTACAGGCTGATGACAATATAACCGATAACCACACCCATTACCGTGATAAGCAGCGGCTCGATCATGGTCGTGAATGCATCGATCGTGTAGTCAACCTCCCTGTCATAAAAGTCGGATATTTTCTGGAGCATGTCGTCCAGTGCACCAGTTTCCTCACCGACAGCGATCATGTCGATTACCATCGGTGGGAACTCCCCCGTTTCCTCGAGAGGATAACTGATTCGTTCTCCTTCTTTAATCGACAATTTCGCTTTTCCAACCGCGTGTTCAATTACAGCGTTTCCGACAGTTTCTTCAACAACCGTCAGGCTCTTGATGATAGGAACACCTGATTTTAACAGGATCGCGAAAGTTCGCGCGAATCTTGAAAGCGCGATACGGCGAAGAAGGAACCCGAATACCGGAACTTTCAGTTTCATCTTGTCGAGGAACCTGTTCCATCCGGGAAAATTCGATGCAAATTTGGAGCCAAAGTAAAATATGATTCCAAGCGCAATGATGAATGGCATACCATGGCGGACAACATCGGAAATCTGGATCAGGATTCGTGTCGGGAGAGGAAGTGTCGCGTTCATCGACGCAAAGATCTCCACGAACTGCGGAACCACAAGCCACATGACCAGTGTTACGATCAGGAATGCTGCTGACAGGATGATGATCGGGTACCGGACACCCGCCTGTACGTTCTGCCGGATTTCTATCTCACGCTCGAGGTCATGCGCGATTCGCTCAAGTACAATGTCGAGTGAACCGGATTCCTCACCGGATTTAATCAGGCTGACGATAAGGGTGTTGAATACTTTCGGATGCTGTCCCATCGCGTAGGACAGCGAATAGCCTTCTTCGACCATCTTCGCCGTTTCCTGCAGAATTTCCGCAAGATGCGGATTCTCTGTCTGTTTAACGATAATTCTCAGCGATCTCAGGATCGGAAGACCGGCATTGATCATGGTAGAAAGCAACCTGGCGAAAATCGACAGGTCTTTCAGCTTAATCGGGGTCATTTTCTGGATAGCTCTATCTATCCGTTCGTAAAAAGAGTTTTCCCCCACTTCGGTAATCTTGTTAACGAAGTAGCCCTGGTCGCGTAGCCTTTCCAGAAGTTGTTCGCGGCTCTCCATCGTCACAGTACCGGTAATTGTTTTACCGGCACGGTCTCGGACATTAAACGTGAATTTCGGCATTTGTTCCGTTCTCCTGTCGTTCAGGATTTTTGCGGATACGTAGAAATAGGCGCAGACAGAATGTCCCCGTTCTGCACCCTAAATATAACATAGATATTCAAATTGCGCTATTGAACACATTTCAGAAAAAATTTATTAAAAAAGATTAAGGGTGGGTGACAGGAATTCCACGCTCAGTACCGACAAGTTTATGCTGTTCAAGGAAATCCCTTATTTGTTCCTTATTCAGCATCCCGTTGGTGTGAGTCGTGTAAGTACGGTAATTTTCGCCGATCTTCTCGCCAAATGGCTTTAAAATGAACATATCGTCCTTTTCTTCGGTGTACGCGGACTCGTCAGACGTCAATAACTCTTCGTAGGTCTTCTCGCCCGCCCTGCGCCCGATCTGCTCGATCTCAATCTTTCCATTAGACCCATCATCCAGCATCTCGATCATCACCTCCGCGAGGTCGCTAACCTTCACCGCGGGCATTTTCAGGATGAAGACTTCCCCTCCTGCTGCCTGGGCACCTGCCCGAAGGGTCAGGGTCACAGCCTGCGGAGTCGTCATGATAAACCGCTCCATATCGGGATGGGTGATTGTTACAGGACCGCCGCTGCGGATCTGCTTCTCGAACAATATAAGCACCGAACCCGCACTTCCGATCACGTTCCCAAATCTGACCGATGTAAACCTTGTCCGATGCGACCCTTTATACAGGTTCGCCGCGATAATCAGTTTCTCGGCGAGCAGCTTTGTCGCGCCCATTGTATTTATCGGGCTTACCGATTTATCGGTATTTATCGCAATGACCTTGTCGATATCACTGTCGAGAGCCACCTCGATCAGGTTCTGGGTCCCGAGAACATTCGTCTTAACGGCTTCAAAAGGATTATATTCACACGCCGGTACATGCTTCAGCGCTGCCGCATGGAAAATGATATCGATATCCTCGCAAGCTCTTGCGAGGCGTTGCTTGTCCCTGATGTCACCTATCAGAAATCTCAGGTTCCTGTGCTTTCGCCATTTATGCTGAAATTGATACTGGTTGTGCTCATTCCTGGATAAGATCCTTATCACCGACGGATGAAATGTCAGGAGTTGCTCGACAATTTCGGATCCGATCGATCCGGTCCCGCCTGTTACGAGGATTCTTTTTCCAGAGTATGCGCTTTCAAGCATGTCGTTCACCCTTATACTCCATATTTAAAATAGGACGCGGGGGGAATCATGAAAACACGTTCCACTATTCCCCCCTGTACGCGTCCCTGCAAGTAACCCATTTCAGGATTCCGTTTAGTTGTGGCTCCGGATGAGCCGAGCTTCCTTCAGCTTAAATCGCTACGGGTGATCTCCCCACCCGCCTGGATTTTCCTGTTTATCTTCAATCCGAAAAATTGCCTTATTTCGTCAGCTCCGATATCGCCTTCCGGACGAGACACTTTCAAAATGTCCCTTGTCAGTTCCGTACCCGGATCGATATTCAACGCCGCATAGATTCCTTTTCTTCCAAGGTGGCGATTTTCAAGTTCCGCCGGACATGGCTCCTTTATTCCAGAACCAAGCCCATCGTATGTGTTGCCGATGGATTCTACCAGTTCCTTTAATTCATCAGGCTCCGCGCTCAGGGCATGATCGGGCCCGTCCATTTTTCTGTCCAGGGTAAAATGCTTCTCGATAAATCTCGCTCCCATAGATACCGCTGCAATCGACGCCCATATGCCTTCTGTATGATCCGAAAATCCGATCACATCGGGAAACTCATCGAGCATGGTTTTGATCGAACGCAGGTTCAGTTCCCCCGGAGTTGTCGGGTACCTGCTGACACAATGGAGCAATACAATTTCGTGGCATCCATTTTTTACAAGTACATCTCTCGCAGCGACAACTTCCTCCATGTAACTCATCCCGGTTGAAAGAATTACCGGAAGATTTAGGCCTGCGACTTTCTCCAGTAGCAGGTGATTTGTAACATCGCCACTCGCGATCTTGATAGCCGGGACACCTAGATCTGAAAGAAACTGAGCTTCGTCTTCACCGAACGGCGTGCTTATAAACGCGATTCCTGCGTCACTGGCTGTGCCCAGCAGTTTTTCGTGGGAATGTCTGTCGAGCTCGACTTTTTTGAAGAGTTCATAATACTCTGGAGACCTTTCCCTGTTCACCAGGTCTTCAGCCTTGAATGTCTGGAATTTCACCCCATCCGCACCCGACTCCTTCGCGGCATGGATCAGCTCTTCGGCAATTTTAACATCGCCATTATGGTTAATGCCGATCTCCGCGAGAATGTACGGCCTGGCATCGCGCCCGACAGGCACTCCCGCAATTTCAAACTGAAGTACGGCTGATTTCATCTTTCTTTTCCTTAAGCGAAGTCCAGTTCTGCTGTTCGACATCCGCGTTAATTCCCGGGACTTCAGGATTCGCGGATAAAAAAGGCACTATTTCATCCAGATCCGCATCCGGTCCAAGCTGCCCAAATATCTTTTTCGCCAGGGCCAGATCCTTTTCGGTATCGACAGTGAACCTCCAGTCGATATGATTCCATTCATCCGGTGGACTCATCAGGTTCATCCTGAACAAATTGGAATTTTCGTACATGAACAATGTTGGATGTTCCCTGTGCTGCGAATCAATGGTGTCTTGTTCAACTCTCTCAAGAGTATCCATGGTCACTATTTCAGCAGTCGTTCCGAGCGGGGTATTCTCCATTACCGCGTAATCCCATTCACCATTTATGAATCCTTCCCACGTATTTCTCACAACCTGGTTTGAAATCAATGGATTGTCCGACGTCACCCGGTAAATTACGCCGGCACTAACCGATCTGCCTGCGCCGATAATTCGCCCCAGGACATCATCCTCGCTGCCCCTGTGCACCTTGATTCCCAATTTTTCTCCCGCAGAAGCCAGGACATCATTTTCTGATGTATCGGGAATGGCAAGGACCATATTGCCTGTATTTATTTCAGGAAATCTGCGGCAGCGGTCAATAACATGTTCAAGTATGGTTTTCCCGCACAGTTCAATAAGAACCTTACGATGCAGGCGTGTCGATTGAATTCTCGCCGATATAATAGCTGCTGCTTTCAATCCTTATCCTTCCCTGTCGATAAGTTTTGGCTCGTCGCCTTCCGATTTCTGCAGGTATCCCCTGACAATTTTCTTCTCTCCCTGTACTGCCGTCATTGCTGTCTGCAACTTAACCATAAGATCATTGATCAGTACTTCTATCTCACCATCTTTATCAACGAGGTTCTTCAGAATTTCAGCGGCTTTTCCTGACTTCACATTTTCGTCATTGGGATCGAGCGGCTCCATATTTTCGGTCAAACCTTTGCGTCGCTTCAACAGGGCTACCACGCGATCTATATCGCCGTCCGACGCTGCCTTCAGCAGGCCGTCACTGATCTCCATCATCTGCTCGAGCTCATCCATCATTGTCTCGACCTCTTATCCGGTTAAATTCAGCCTGAAATCGGTACCGCTATCATCCGCTTTCGTCTTGACTATGGTCTGCGCGTCAACCGGAGTATAAAGTTCTACTGTCGATTCACCGGACTCCTGCTTCAGCTCCGGCTTGCTGTCTTCTATCGAATCTTCCTCTTCTGTTGCCTTTGACTTGTCGATGGTCTCTTTCCACAGGTCGCGGATATCCTCAGCCAGCCTCAACGCCGAGTTTATCTTCTGTTCATCCTTATCGAGATTCGCCTCGATCAGGAGGTTATAAATAAATTGATACACCTGGGCGAGGTTCTCGGCGAATTCACCCGCA
>DASWIV010000065.1:0-5475 GCA_036397475.1 bacterium | reverse complement strand
ATGCGGTCCTGACCCTGAACATTGTCTCGCGTGCGGAACCTGCTTCTTCCGCATTCATCAGGCTGATCAATCCCGTGCCGGTATATTCGGGATAGATATCTATCTCTCCGCTCTTTACCGCCTCGAAACACACATCGCTTCCAGCAAGATTGAATTTTCTCTCTACCGTCAGGTCGGTGTAATTTTCAATAAGGCGCGCGAACATTTCGCATAGAAGCCTGTTCTCTTCAAAATTCTTCGAACCGATTACAATATCCTCGGCACTGGCTGGAGGTGACAAAAGCTGAAAAGCTGCAAGCAATACCAGTATTTTAATAATGCTTTTCATGACACACCTCCCATGTGGTGAGATACAAGCTCCGCGACATAACCTGACTCGGGATTATTTTTCAACTCCGCAGCATCCGTATCCTGTTCGATAATCCCTTCCTTCATTACAACAATCCTGTCCCCTAAAACAAACGCGGTCGTAAGGTCATGCGTCACGAGTAATATTGTCTTATTTAACTGGTTCTTAAGATTCGCGAATTCGTCCCTGATTTCCACCCGCGTGATCGCGTCGAGTGCTCCAAATGGCTCATCCAGAAGGACAACATCGGGATCGGCGGCGATCGCTCTTGCAAACGCAACCCGTTGCCGCTGTCCGCCGGACAATTCGGATGGATACCTGCCGCTGTATTTTCCCGGGTCGATTCCGACAAATTCGAGTAGCTCATCGCATCGCTTCTTTTTCCTGGTTGAATCCCAACCAAGAATCGCAGGCACGAGCGCCACATTTTTCTGTATATTCCAGTGGGGTATTAATCCGCCGCCCTGCTGCATGTAGCCGATCTTCCGTCGCAGCTGGACCGGGGCCTGCTTTTTTACTTCATCCCCAAATACTTTTATTGCCCCCGATGTCGGCTCGACAAGCCGGTTGAAAGTGCGAATCAGTGTGGATTTTCCGCACCCGCTTTCGCCTATCAACACAACAGTTTCGCCACGGCTGACTGTTAGATTGATATTTTTCAGAGCCTGGACATTTCCGTCAAACGTTTTCGAAACGGAGATCGCTTCAAGAATGGTTTCTTTCAATTCGCTCCTCCCTTGTTGTGGGAATCGCGTTCAATATAATTGTAGAAAGTTAAAAAGTAAAATTCTGAATTCATCCGCGTATGGATATTATTACGTAAGAAACAAGGATTCATAACCTCTAACTTTACTTTTATCTGCAATGGAAATAGAATCTTCTTCACGCAGATAAGGATATTCAAATCGTGTACACCAAAGACATAATTCTCGCAACAGCGTTTCTTCTCTACCCATTCCTTCTCCTGATGGTATCCAGGCTACTCGATAAATCCGGCGTCAGGAAAGATATGTCCAGGAAATTTGTCCACGCGTCGATGGGTATCGTCATCCTTTTCATCCCGTTTTTCGACCACAAATGGATAGCGTTGATTCCCCCGATACTTTTCACGGCAATAAATCTTGCCGATCTGTACTGGGGAATTTTCTCACAGATCCAGGGCGAAGATCGCGGAAATGTCGGTACGGTTCTTTATCCCATCAGTTACATCATCCTGATCTCACTATTTTACCGGACCCCCTACTGGGGTATGGCGGTACTTGGCGTCCTCGCAATGGCGTTCGGCGATGCGGGTGCGAGTGTTGTGGGGCGCGAATATGGAAAAACGAAATACGAGATCAGCGGCGAACAGCGTAGCGTGGAAGGTTCCGCCGCGATGTTCACGATCACCTTCATCCTTGCTTTCATAATTTTCACGATCTACTCAGCGCAGTTCGGCGTCACCGCATCCAGAAGAGGGGTCCTCGCTGCAAGTTTCATAGTCGCCTCATTCGCCACTGGAGTTGAAGCTCTCAGCATTAAGGGCAGCGACAACATAACTGTTCCGGTATTAACCGCTCTCGGAGGATGGGGATTGGTCGCCCTGATGTCACCGAATATGTTTGGGGACCAGTCGATCGTGAATGTTCCACTCTACGGGGAATGATCAGTTCAGGTAAACATCGAATGTTCTGACATCCGCTGACTCTTCATCCAGAAGATCTACCACAATTCGACCTATTGAAATTCCGCCGACGTATGTTATCGGCTGGTATGTCCGCAGCCATTCAATTTCTGAATCGGATAATGGGGTTCCGTACAGATCAGAATCAGGAGCGATACCAAATCGCAGGAGTTCATGAGTAAATGTCTGCTCGTTGTTTTTTATATCCGTGTAGTGGTACGTGATCTCATAAAGAACATCCGGCTGGTACCGGTCCAGGAATGGTTTTGACAGGACAGTATTCTCGAGGTAATACCTGCTGATCAAACCCCCGTCCCTGTAAAAGACAACAAATGTTTCCGGCTGCCGGTTAAGAATCTCCGTCGCGTATTTATCCCAGGTCTGGTTAGAATGGATAATCCGGGCGACCACTGGATCGTTAAGTCCGAATAGATCAAGTGTAGGGCGTCCCGAGCGGTAAGGGATCTTTCCGCACTGGTCTGTCGCAAGTAATCCTTCAGGGACAGAAGGGTCATCCTTTAAATCCATCCCGACAATATCGAGAGCATCGTACCGCGGACTGAAATATCCATTCCGGATTTCATCCGGTGAATATCCACCGCGCATTAAGCCGGCTGCGTTATTGATAAGGGCGTTATCCGGATAAAGCCCCCGCCCCGGATAATTATCGTCGGCAGGATAATGATAGATCGCATTTGCGGCTAAAAATGTTGCCAGGACCACAACTGTCACAAAATTCAAAAATCCGGATTTCCTGTGCTGGCTGATCAAACCGACCATATAAACCAGCAGCAGGAGATAGATGGGTAGTGTGAAGCGGTCGTACGGATGAATATCCCCGCCTGCATACAAAATGAAAAGCCACTGAAAAAAAACGAAAATGTCAAAAATCTTTATTGAAAGAGGTGTGAATCTGCGACTGTAGGTTCGTTCAAACATGAAATAAAACGCCAGTGCGACCACTAATCGGACGTTTAAGAGCCATCCGAGCCAGTACAAAAATCCTACACCCGCCTTATGTCTCAGCCCGTTATTCACCTTGGCGTAAAACGTATTCGGCACAAATTCCCCGAAGGTTGACTCGCGCCATACCAGGTAGACAAAGAACGGAAGAATCGCGACAATGTAAAAAGCTATTCTCGAGGACACTCTCTTACTTTTAACTTTTGACTGGCTATAGATAAAAATCCCCAGCGCCAGGACATAAAACATCACCCCTTCGGGACGTGTCAGCGCGAGCAGCATGAAAAAAATCGCTGAAATCGGGATCAGGTCACCGTTATCAATCTCGTCAATCAATCTCCTTACGCCGCCCAGCATCAGGTATAAATAAAGCCCGTTTTCGAGTCCGCCCTGCCCCCAGAACAACAGGGGAGGATAAATCGCGGCTATGGTCCCCAGGAGAAATATTTGCACTCCGGATTGAGAGTATTTAGACCCGATCAGCATCAATTCCAGAATGCACATCGCGGCGAAAAACACACCGATGTACCTTGCTCCCATTGGCACATCAACCTGCATCTTCGATACAACAGCTAAAATCCCCACCCATAGCGGATTCGAAAATCCCTCCACCGCTTCTCCTCCCGCATTAAACACCGGACCATAGCCAGCCGCTATATTTTCAGCATAGCGGAAACTTATATACGAGTCCTCCGCCATTACCGTGAAAGAGATGTACGACGCGGCGAGGTAAATTAACGTGACAAGAAGCCACAGAAAAAATATGTGAAGTCCGGGAATCGGGTTTTTATGAGGCTCATTCAACTGATTTATTTAATCAAACTTATAATCATTAAATATATTCGGATTTTATCCTGTAAACCATGGGCGTGCAATCGTGATATTAATGTTACAGGGAAAGTGCCGTTTGGATGTACGGGTGGAACAGTTTTATGTATGACATCGCTAAAGAGCTTAAACGTGCCCAGGCGGAGCTGCGTGCCGGCTCAATGGACCGTGCCGCGGAAATACTCCACGGCCTTGAGCGTGCCCTTAGAAAGACTCTGAATAAAGCGGAATCCGGCTCGGACAGGGAAGCCTCCAGCAGGAGAGCTCTCCTCAAAGTCCTTAACAATCTTGGCGTTGTCCATAAAAACCTTGGCGACCTAGACGCTGCCACAGTCGCACTTGAAAAAGCTCTGCAGGTAGCGGAAGTGCTTCATGCGGAAGGAGTACGCGCACGTGCCGGCATTCTGTCTAACCTGGGGCTGGTGTATTCCCGCCGTCGAATGTACTCAAAGAGCCTTGAAGCGTTCGATCAGGCACTATTTCTTGCGACAGAAAATCCGTCCATGATCGAGCCGGACATGAAGATCAAACTCCATAATAACCGGGCGCTGTTTTTCGTACGCTTCGGCCAGCCCGACAAAGCCAGGGACGAATTATCCCTTGCTCTCGAAAGCTCCAATGACGATGAAGATGTTGTCGATTCGAGCCACGAGGTCGAACGGGAAGCGTGGCTTAACGCTAATCTTGCGCTGATCCATGTCGAGATCGGCGACGAAGAAATTGTCGAACCGGTCAGGCAGGAAGAGTTCTACAGGATCGCAAGAACACTGTTTCTTAAAAGCGCGCAGCTTTACAAGACACAGGAATACATCCACCATATGCTCAAGCAGGAAATAAACGCGTCAGAGATCGAAATAAGGCTTGGATTTATCGAGGACGCACGGAAGCGCCTTCAGAAAGCCCGCAAGCAGGCGGGCGAGATGAACTCGGGACGTCTCCTGTGCGATATCGCCCAGGCGGAAGTAGAGCTTGCCATGCGGACGGCAAGGAAAAATGACATTGAGAACAAGGTTAAAAATGCCGCGAAAGAATTTAAGAAGCACAAGCCTGCTGACGTTAACTCCCGGCTCGCGAAAATGGAAGGCATGCTTCGCCGAAGCGGAAAAGGCTCGGAAATTGAAATACTTACAAAACTCCTGACGGGTGATAAGCCCGAAAATAGTAGCGGAGACTGAATATTTATTAATAAGCTTTAATGCAATACTCCTGAAATCCCTTTATTTGAAGTAGTTACGACGTCGGAAAGATTGCGGTACGATGGAAGTCCTGATATTATTTTTAATCGAAACCTGATTTATGCCTCTGCTCAAGCCTCAGACGGGCGGCGGTAATTAAGAAGAGCATGCGTGGGGTGTATGCCAATCTCTTACACTGATATTGACGTAGAATCGTCAAACCTTCTCAATGAGTTTGTTCTGACATTTCTCAGAGAGATTTCCGCATTGACCGGATGCACCCATGTGTCGCTTACCTACGATTTCAGCGGCATCCGCGGCTACATGCAGTTTCCAGGAAAAGATACCGGGACAAATATCGCCGCGATCTCGGGAGTGATCCACAGGGTTGTTAAAAATCAGAAGAAACCGATTGTCCTGAAAGCAAAGGATGTACGCTACGGTCCGCGGTTTGGTGAAATATCGGAATATTTCGAAGCGGGAAGTGTCAACTGCGT
>DASWIV010000064.1:0-9406 GCA_036397475.1 bacterium | reverse complement strand
GCGAAATTCTGTCCCGGAAAATGTTACGAAAAGCTTCACCGCGTAACGGAATTTCGTGGTTATCCCCACCTGGAAATCGCCGCTTCCCTGAATGATCGGATCCTCATCCAGCGACGGCGCTTCTTCCACAAATACAACCGCCCAGTAACTTCCATCGAGTTCGACATCGTCGGGTAAATCCACGCGGCAGATCACATCATCCGATTCACCTGGTTCCAGAACCAGGAGGTCCGGCGTGAATGTCATCCACCGAAGCAGCGACCTCTCCTCATTCCCGGATTCCCTGGTATAAACGTAATCCGATTTGTCCTCGCTGTCACGGACCCAGTCGCCGCTGTAAACCCTGAGGTAATTTACCTCATCCGACAGGTTGAACACCTTGAATGATCCGACAACCTGGTCTTCACCATCCACTACAAAATCCATATCGCCGTACGTCACGGAGAATTCCTGGGACCTGGCACTTGTTGAAACTGCGCACATGACCATCACGCAGAAAACAGTGAAAATTTTGAATGCGAAAGCTGGCCGAGACATAATTGATCATCCAATCTGCCGAAATTTGCGGGCATTTAGTCCGCTATAATAGTATCCGCATATCTTTGGGGGATTTAATAAGAATTAATCATTATATTGGCTCTATGCTGAATACCAGTTCCAGCGTATATTCGCCCGGAGAGTCTTTTGTCCAGTCGAGAAGGACCGCCACATCCAGATATAGCACTCCCGACCCTGCCTCGTAGCTGTAAGTAACCTCTTCCTCATCAAGGTGGACAGGAAGCCACGATTCCTCATCGCCGCTTCGCCACAAAATATCCTGAGCTGGCTTGACGTAACTTCCATCGTCGCTTATCCCGAAATCAAGGTCCAGTGAGCGAACCGTCATCCGCCACGGGACATCGCTTTCCCAGTACACGGGGACATCCTCGAAAACCATGTAGCCGTCCAGAAATTCCTGCTCGCCAGCGATTCCAAAATTCACATCCGCGATCGCAACAGCCTGCTCAGCGAAAATCGGGGCGGCAGACATCAATTGCAGAATCACTGAAAGAATAAAAATGGCGATGACAATGTGAAATTTTTTCACACTCATTGGTCGTTGAGCTCCACTATTATCTGCGGGTAACTGTAATCTCCCGGAATATCCTTAAGGGGATCGAGCGCTACAATAAACTCGATGCTGTAATTCTCATCGACTACAGCGCTGCCATTAACCACGAATGCAGGATCGACTGTAAGCGGGACATACTCGCTCCCGTCATATGACCAGAAAATATCCCCGACAGGCTTCTCCCACGGCGCGTTCCAGTATTCATCTGATCCGCGGATTGTCATTTCCCAATGGGTATTCGCGCTGACCATCGCATTTATGGTTTGAACCTGCGTCCATCCCTCGATCAACTCGGGCGCTGTTGGTTGAAAATCCGCGTATTGCGTGTCAACAGTTACGGTTCGCACCTGCCCGATAACGATCGAGATCCCGGCCTGATAAGTGTCTTCCGCGTTTGCCGGAAATGCGCCGATCAGACATGTCGCTACGTAACAGGCGATAAAGAATATTTTTCCTGCCGGATTCATTTGTTTTTTTTTAAACCGTCGACGCCGTCAAGCTGATTTCGCAGTCCGCGGTACCTGCAGCTTCCGACCACGGAATTGTCAATAGCACTTCCCATAGCTCGCCGGTCACATCTATCGGATTCGTATCCGAGTCGATTACCGTCGGACCGCTTTCATCGATAGCTACTCCGTTAACTGTAAGTGTCCAGTTGATGCTGTCCCAGTCGTTACTGACCTGGCTCGCCCCGGAATCGATGATCTGCGCCGCCACTTCCCACCCGATATTCGATGTCAGGTCGTAATCTATGTCCCCGATATCCTGCGCGACTCCGAAGTCCGCGTACTCATCGTACGTGAACGTGAGCGGACCCGCGTTGTTCACAACAAAATTCTGCACCGGGCCAAGCGGGATGTAAAATCCGAATTCGTCATCCCGGTCCGCGTAGGACGGGGTAACGAATACTGTAAACAGGACAATGAATATTAGTAATTTTCTCATACCGGAAAAGTAAAACCGCTAAAATGAAATTATGGCTCATACTTAAGTATAAACCTGTCCGGATTTCCAGGCAAAAGCCCGGCTAAGTCCTGATTGTTGCGTGCCGGACTCAGACTGCCGACGCTGTCAGCTCAATAGTGCAGTCGGCTGTCGAGTTTGATTCCGGCCACGGGACAGTCAGAAGAACTTCCCACAATGAACCCGTCCTCTCAACCGCGGCACCGCCACTGTCCACTGTAGTGGTCGAGGCTTCATCGATCGTTACACCGTTCACCGACAGGGTCCAGCCGGCATCGTCCCAGTCCGCCGCGGTCTGGCCGTTCTGCGTCCCGTCAAGGATCTGGCCGTCGACCTGCCACGCCTGGTTGACATAAAGATCGTAGTCAACATCGCCAAGGTCCTGTGCGGCCCCGAAATCGGCGTATTCGTCGTATGTGAAAGTGAATGGCCCCCCGTTATTGACAGTGAACTCCACTATGGTGTTAAAGGTGACCTGAACATCAACCTGCTCCGCCCTTACGGGAAGGGCAATCAGCAGGAAAAGAGGAATAATAAATAGGATTCTTCGCATCTCAAACCTCCAGGCAGAGATATATGTAACTAAGAATAGTATCGCTATCCATCGAATTGAGTTACCGATATTACTTAATGCGTCACTAATTTCCTTTGTCTGTCGATCCGTACCTTTGAAACTGGGAGAGCGAATCTCCTGATAGGAATATGCAGACCGGGATCCTTTTGCGTATCATTTTCCCGACTCCCACGGTGTCTCCCTGGTAAAAAAGAATCCCGGGATTAGTCCTGGTCTACGCCAGAGCGTGTCCGCCGCGGCGGACCAGTACACTTATCCTAAACGCCGGAGCGCGGGATTCCCATCACGCATTTTTCTGCCGTTAACTCCCAAGCCGTACATCCAATCTGGTGATAAAAATAAACCATGACCCTGCAGGACGGCAATAACCTGGTTTACCGTGGCGACTGGACCTTAACATTTGAAAGTGTTTACAGGCTAGAGTGCTGATTTCCGGATGAATGGCGGAGAGTTTGAATTCCAGGATTGCGGCGGTGAAACTTAGAGCGTGCGGGTTCAGGAATGTCGAGAATTTCAGGACGGCGATCTATTTTTACTGCGGAGGCCTGGAGATGTACCCATGCTAAACCCGGTAGCGGCATATTTATATGCCATGGCTTTGGGCATGGAAAGAAAATGATTTCGGATATTATTCAAGCATAGGATTTGCTCAAGCATCTGGTTGGAATTGGGTTATTGCTCATGCTTATGAGGGAATTCCTTTTTTAGGGACCGCTCCTGGAGATTGGGTAGCGACGCTTGTATGGAGCACAAATGTAGATTTAGACCTTTGGGTTTTTGAGCCAGATGGTGTTGGTGGCGTTGTCCCAGCTAGCCCTTGGATTGGACCAGAAAGTATTAATGGTTACCTTTCAATTGATTCAGCATGGACTGGTATCTCAACAGAAATCTATCAAGCAAAACCAGAAATAATATGGGGACCTTATTTCTTCATTGCCACATATGCGCAGCCTAGTATATTACCTCCTGCCAATAGTGCTTATTGCGCTTTAGGAATATTTGATTCACCCGTTGCCATAGACCCTTCTATAGTCACGAACGATTATTATATCTCATCCTCGTTGCCAAACGATCCCGACTTTGGTCCCGGTGTGGTTTACTTCGGATTCGCGATCTACGATCCCGACGAGGATATATGGTGGTTTGCTGAAGGTGACCGGGGAGGCGAAGCAGTTACTGAAGGATCAATAGAATCAATAGGATCTCAACTGCATGCGCTTGTGCCGGAAACAAAGAATGAGGAAATCCGGAAACCACAATCCCTTGATGAGGGAATGATAAATGAATATCACAACCAGGGATTTGAGATGGCGATTGCATTGAGAGACTCACTGATTGAAGGAGAATTGGGAAATACTGTTGCGTCTGATACATGGGCTAAGATTGAATAATTTCACCATTGGCGTAACCCTGACGCATGGGTCTGGGTGCAGTTCAAATAAACAAAAAAGAACCCCCGGATTGCTCCGGGGGCTAATTTTATCTCCATTTACTGCTTGTCCGTTCAATATTGATCGGGCGTCATCCGCATGAGGAAGACATCCGCGCCGCCGTTTGAATTGTGGATCTCGGGATCCGTGAAGAGTCCGAAATCTACCGAATTATGGTACGTTCCGGATACATAACAGATTCCGCTGTCATCCACATCAACCGACATCGCTTTGTCCCACTCATCTACATTCTCGACTCCCCACGTGAGAGTGTCGAGATACGTTCCGCCCTGTGAATACATTGTCATGTACGCGCCACCGTCGTTGTGCACATCGAAACCCAGGGTGGGGTCGAAATCCACATCGCCGACAAACGCGCCTACTACAAGAATATTGCCATCAAGATCGACTGCGACCTCGTAGCCCGGATCACGATTCGGAGTCGGAGGCGGAGGTACAAACTCCGTCCAGCCTGCCGCCCAGATGAACGCTCCGGTATCCGTGAGGGCTGTGATGTACGATCCGACAGATCCCGAGTAAATGAGATTACCCGGACCCGGGTCGAAATCAGTGTCGCCTTCATAATAGCCTGTTACGTAAATCTGGTTGCTCGTGCCCGTGATAATTCCATAACCTTCCGTCGCGGGCCATGCTTCTGCCCATTTGAAATTGCCGCTGGAATCGAACTTGCTGACAAATGCGTCAAATGTAGGGTTCGTGCTTGACTTGATGAACGAATTTCCACCCGGGTCGAAATCGACATCGCCTGTGAAATGGCCGGTGACCACCGCATCGCCGACATTATCAACCGCTACATCGAAACACTGGTCGGAGCCTGCCCCGCCCCAGCTTCTCTCCCATACCAGGTTGCCGTCGAAATCAACAAGCATCAACGAACAATCGGGATTGATAGAGCTGTTCGGGATGTAATGCCCGGTGACATAGACTCCATGCTGATCGTCGATTGTTACTCCCTGGCCGATCCTGTTGCTGGTGTAAATCCAGACAAGTTCGCCAGCCAGGTTGTACTTCCTGAGTGTATCGGTTCCCGTGACATAAACATATCCGGGAGTCGATACAGCCACCTCATTACCCGAAGTCATATCCTTTGAGCTCCAGGAGGCGACCCATACAAGATTTCCTGATGGATCAAACTTGGACAGGAACGCCGAGGAAGTTGTGGATGCCGTTCGTTCGACAACAGCGGGTCCGGGATCGAAATCCACGGTACCTGAGAACCACCCGGTGATGTATACATTACCTGCACTATCGGTAGTTACGCCTGTTCCATGATCGTCACCTGCGCCGCCCCATGTCTGGGCGACCCCGGCCTCGACGAAAATGGTTATCGGCTGGTCAAGTACGTCTGTAGCGCCTTCGCCATCGTCAACTCTAAGCTGAACTGAGTAAGTGCCAACATAGGGGAAATGATGCTGCGCGATCTGGGCTTCCTCGTCGTACACGCCATCATTATCCCAGTCCCACTCGTATGATACGAGGGAACCGTCACAGTCGCCATCGTATGATCCGGTAGCGTCAAAGGTGGCCGGTTGTCCGACAGAAACTGTTGAATTGCTGACTCCGGCGATTGCGGTGGGAGCCGCATTTTTAACCACGACTGCCATCGGCGTGCCAAGCTCGCCGATCTCACCGTTATTATCCGTAACCCTGAACTGCACCGCGTATGTCCCGGGCTCATCCCAGGTATAATCGACATACAGCCCGTTGGAGTCATAGATCCCGTCATTGTCCCAATCCCACTCATACTTCACGATTGAAGATCCTGACTGGGGATATGAACCATTGTTCTGGAACTGGACAGGCTCGCAGGCGGTGATATCCTGCGGGAAGAAAACGGCTTTGGCAACCGGCGCGAGATATCCATCGGTCACGACTACCTGCAGTGGTACATCGAACATATCGGTGGCACCATTGGAGTCGGTGATCCGAAGCTGGACAAGATAAATGCCCTCTTCGGCGTACTGGATATATGGTTCGCGCGCTTCATTTTCAGTTTTGAATCCGTCAAGCGGGTCATAGGAAAAATCCCATTCCCACTTAACTATGCTGTCATTTTTATCCGGATCGACTGAGCCGTCCCTGAACTGAATGAACCCGCCGGGCTGAATGCTCGGGGGATCTGCAAGCCCGGCCGCGATCGGAGCCTGATTGGAAACCTCTCCTGTGGGATTATCTTTAATTATGATTTCCCGTTTGGATAAGGTTGGCGATCCATTCTGCGGTGTAACAACAACCTGGATCTCGATCGATGTGTCATTGTTAACAGCGTTCGCCTTGAAAGTTGTGCTTGAGGATGTTGCGTTCGAGAACGTGCCCAGCGCAGTCGGGTTTGAAGTCCATTGATATGAACTGACCGCGTCCGCGGTACGCTCTACTTTATATTGTGCCGAGGACCCCTCGCTGACTGAATCGGGACCAAGTATGCCGCCCGGGTCGCCCGATCCGTTTAACGCTGGATTACTGTTTCCCCCCCCACCACCGCAGCCTATTGCGGGGATGAGCGCGAGTGCTAGTAAGACAGATAGAATATAGCGCATTGCACTGCTCCTCTGGGTTCTGCTACTTAAATGCATACCACGTAAATTAGTTGTTAACAACATGTATATGGAATTTATTTCGTAATAAACCATTATCTATTATTTCCGATAATTTGATTAGCCTCGATCAATGTTTAAGCCTGAACCAGATTATCCCGTGTAACAGGCTTGAATACTGTCGTTTAATAATCCCCCGACTCCCATCTGATCAGGTAAGCGTCTTCGTCGCCATTCGACACATGAACCTCCGGGACCGTCAGCCACCGTGTTGCTTCCACCACCTCCTCCACAGCCTGCCGAGGCGAATAACGTCAATATGAACCAGGCAAGAATGAATTTTCGCATTTCAACTCTCCTTCGAGTTGTTCAGCCAGACGCTGACCTCGTACTGATATCCCTCATAATTCACTGTGGATCCACGGTTTGGTCAATAACTGTATGTCGTCTCGAATGCCAGGATGTCGCCATTATTTGTATGTGGCGGATAATTTGTCAGATACACAAAAACTTTTCTCAACCGGTCAGGAGTGTAATCGGTGTGATCGCCCGAGACGTAGGTGATCCGAATCTGCGATCCCAGGGCCACTCCTATAGATTTGTAAATTTCCTCGAGCTCATCGGAATTCGGCGTGAAAAATGCTTCACCGCCAGTGGCCTCAGCCAGGTTGTTAAGCTGGTGAGTGTCAACAGAGCCGAGCCCTATCGTGTAGCATGGAACCGGATTCTCGGTGACCAGGTTTGCTATCTGTCCGAGCGTATGGCCGCTCGAGTTTTCCATTCCATCGGTCATTATGACGATCGCTTTTCGTCCGGTCCTTTCAGCAGCTTTCTCAATTGAAAAATAAACCGCGTCGAACAAAGCTGTATATCCCGATGTTCCAACGCTTATCGCCTCGTGCAGCAGGTCCTTGTCCATGGTCCAGTCCTGGTCCAGCCGCACTATGTGGGTAAAGTTGACAATTGCCGCGGAGTCGTCGCTGTACATCAGTTCGACAAATTGATTCGCGGCGGCGGTAAGATTCTGGTTCGGACCTCCTGACATACTTCCGGACCTGTCCAGGCAGAGAACTACCGATCCCTGCCGAAGTCCCCCGCTCTCACCAACGTAACGTACATCTGTGATAATGGCTTCCCGGGGATTTACCATTCCTTCGGTCTGTTCAAAAACCCGGAAATTTGTCATTTTCAGATTTTGAACAGGTTTGCCTTCGTGATCCATTACCGAGGCGTATATCACCATTGTCGGGAAATGCTCATCATCGAACTGTGATCCGCCAAGCTGGATATACTCGTCCTCCGGATCGAGCGACCCGGGAAGGCCCATTGTGACTGTGACCTCCTTCTGCTCATCCTCGGCGAGGTCGAAAGCCATGGTTGATCCGCTGGCGAGCATTGTGCCCTCAAGCAGGGCCTGGTAAGTCGGCTTTGTGATGAGTGCCGGTAGGTTGGGATCCATGTCCGGAACATAACGGGCGATCGCGCTTACCAGGCGGTCTCTGCCGGCGGGGACGGGAACAAGAACAGAGTTGCTGGGCTGGTCGACCTTGTTGATTATCACTCCCATGGCGGGATAAATGTTTTCACCGGAAATGTAAATGATGATGCGATTTGTCTGCTGCGGAATTACCTGTCCCGAATGAAGCCCGTCCCAGTTGACCTCGAAAGTCAGATTGCCCTTGGGCTGGTCGGGATCGGCTATGTAAAAAGCAGGTTCTTCTCCAGCCGGATTATCGTCGGGCTGGATATTGGGGGGAGTATCTTCTGGATCCTTCTCCCCTGACGGCTGATCGTTATTGACGCCAGCGTTGTCCAGGTTCGGAGCCGTCGGTAAATTCACATTGGCACCGCCGCCGCATCCTGCCAGGATGATCAGCGACAGGATAATCAATGGAATATGTATCTTAAGTTGCCTGTAAATTTTCATCTCAATAACCTCCAGACTATTCGATGATGATAATTACGCCCGGGCCGCCATACAGTTCCGATGGATCGGGAAGCGGGGTACCGAGATTTAAAAGATTCGATTCGACATCGTCGTAAAGACTTTCATTCAGGACCCGGTTCAGGTCCGTATGAAAATAACTGCCGGACGGCGAATCGAATTCAATGAAAATGCTTGAAGTCTGCCAGGGGGAATTTTCAACCAGCCAGTTATATGCATTTCTGCTCTGGCTTGTCTTAATGTATTCCCACGAATTGTATTTCAGCCTGGAGTAAAGGAAGCCTAGATCGATCCTCATCAAGGCACAGAGCGAGTAATCGGAAATGATTCCCGGATCGCCATCCTGGGTGAGGATCTGGTCGTTATTGAAAAGTTCGCCGGCGAGATTGCCGGTCATGGTGGCCCGTTGAAGATTTCTCGCGAATACCACCGGCGACCACTTGAAAGCGGGCTCCATGGATTGCTCGAGTCCGTAGGTTAGGGATCCGTATGAATATAATCCTGACAACCGCCCGGCGATATTTTCAGCCTGCACGTTATTCAGCCCGGAAGTGCTGAGGTACCTGTAAACCACAGCGGTTCCCATGGGCCAGGAAAAGCTCTTGTTTTCGTGGCCCAGTGCCCACAGGGCAACTGCCTGCGATAACTCAATACCTCCGGTTGTTCCGATTTCAGCCTGGTTGTCGCGTACATGTGCCGCGACTGCGTCGGCGAAATTGGTCCGGTTTCTGAATATCGAGCTGTACCCTTCATCAAGTGCGTCGCGAAGGGCAGTACGCGCTTCGGGATCGATCAGCGCCACATTCGCGCTGAGTGAATCGAGAGCCT
>DASWIV010000063.1:0-11772 GCA_036397475.1 bacterium | reverse complement strand
TGGCTGCGGCTTCACGGCGACGATCCCGACGAATATTAAAAGCTTCCCTTTGAATCAATGAGAATGGTAACAGGTCCATCGTTGACGAGGTGGATATCCATCATGGCGCCGAATAATCCCTCGGCGACTTCGATCCCCCTCGACCGCAGATCATTGTTAAGCCGGATATAACAATCGTTTCCCTTGTCAGGATGAGCGGCTTCGGTAAAAGATGGCCTGAAGCCTTTTTTGACCCTGCCGTGGAGAGTGAACTGGCTTATTGAGAGAATGGATGGAGCCACTGAATTACCGGAAGCTGGGTCACCAATCAAATCCAGAATGGATCGGTTCATTTTGTTGTCAGGATCGGGGAAAATCCTGAGTCCGGAGATCTTATTTCCCATCCATTTAATATCTTTTTCCGTGTCTTCGGGATCGACCGAAACGAAGATAACGAGGCCGGAATTTATGCTGCCTGTAACTTTTCCATTGACCTCACAATGAGCAGGTCCGGATCTTTGCACAACGACTCTCATGTTGAAAATTATGTATAAGTTTATGCCGCTAAGTTATTAAAAATGTCCAATATTATTAAATATTTTTGTACTTTTAATCGAGTTATCCACATTTCCAGAGGATACAATTTATCCCTTTGTTCTTGTAACGTCGATAACGTCCTGAATACTTCGGATCTTGTGTATTACGGAATTTAATTCATGGGTGCTTGTCGCGCTTACCGACAGTTCGATCTTGGCGGTCTGATCCCCGTGGTACTTGATGCGGACATCGTTCACGGCGATCTTGAAGTCGCTCAATGCCTGGGTGATATCGGAGAGTATCCCAGTCCTGTTCAGGCAGAAAACGTCGATGCCGGTAGTGAACTGCTGGGATACATTTTCATCCCAGTCAGCGCTGAGAAGTCGTTCCTTGTCTTCAATAGCTTTGACCTGGGGGCACTCTCTGGTGTGGATACTTACCCCGCGTCCCTTGGTCGTGAATCCGACAATAGAGTCGCCCGGGATCGGCTGGCAGCATTTGGCCAGCCTGACAAATATTGCCGCGTCGCCATCGACCATTATCCCGAGATTGCCCGCTACGCCCTGGGGTGCGTCCCGCCTTACGACAATGGTTGAAGCAGGCTGTTTTTTTGCGGCTTTGAGCTTGGTGACCATACGCTCGCGGATGCGGTCGATGACTTCGCGTGCCGAAAGGTCTCCTCGTCCGATGGTGTAATAAAGCTCGTCGAGATTTTTTGCGTTGAAAAGTTTCAGTTCCCGCTTAAGGGTAGCCTGGCTTGTAATGCCTATGTGGTTTAATCCGAGTCGCTTCTGCTCCTTATCAAGGAGTTCTTTGCCCGACTTGACCGCCTGCTCGATAGTTTCCCGTCGCATGAAGGCACGAATTTTTTCTCTGGCGCCCGGGGTTTTTACGAACTGGAGCCAGTCGCGCGACGGTCCAGCGTTTATCGCATCGCCCCTCGCGACAATGATGTCCACAATATCGCCATTTTTCAGTGGAGTGTCGAGAGGAACAATTTTCTTGTTAACCTTTGCTCCGCGGCAACGATGACCGACCTGGGTATGGATCCTGTACGCGAAATCCACCGGGGTAGAGTCGGCTGGAAGTATCTTGATATCGCCCTTCGGGGTGAACACGAAAACCTCGTCTCGGTACATCTCCACAAGCATGGCATTGACGAACGACCGGGTATCGGGTGAATCCTTCCTGTAATCCATGATCTCGCGAAGCCACGTGACCTTTTCATCGAGGGACGATTTCGCGAGACGCCCTTCCTTGTAAAGCCAGTGGGCTGCGATGCCGTATTCCGCCACCTGGTGCATTTCCCAGGTACGGATCTGAATTTCGACAGGTGAACCCTTGGGGCCGATCACGGTAGTGTGAAGCGACTGATACAGGTTGGATTTAGGACATCCGATATAGTCCTTGAACCTCTCGAAAAGTGGTTTGTAGATGGTGTGGATGTAGCCTAACACCTTGTAGCAGTCAAGGACACTGTCGACAATTATCCTGACAGCGTGCAGGTCCATCACCTGGTCGAAGGTCAGGTTACCGCTGCGCATTTTTCGCCAGATGGAATAAAGGTGTTTTGCCCGTCCGATAACCCGTCCGTTTATTTCATTTCTTTTGAGCAGAAGCTCAAGAGCGATAATGACCTCACGGAGATACCGTTCGCGGTCCTCGCGCTTCACCGCTACCATCTGGACAAGTTCTTCGTACTCTTCCGGGTACAGCCGCTTGAAAGCCAGGTCTTCAAGTTCCCAGCGCAACGCTCCCATTCCGAGTCGGTGGGCGAGCGGCGCGAAAAATTCGAGAGTTTCCTTGGATATCCGGATCTGCGCTTCCGGCTTCAGGTGCTGCAGGGTCCGCATGTTGTGGAGGCGGTCAGCCATCTTGATCAGGATAACGCGGATGTCGCGCGCCATTGCCATGATCATATTGGCCTGATTTTCGATCTGCTCGTCAGACTTGGACAGGTTAAGCTCTTTTTCAAGTTTGCTTAATTTCGAGACGCCAAGTACAAGCTGCAGGATCTCGTCGCCGAATTCAGCCCTGAGCTGGTCGTTCTTGACGTTTGTATCTTCAAGTACATCGTGCAGGATAGCTGCCGCGATGACCGCGATATCGAGTTTGAAGTCGGCGAGGATGCCGGCGACTTCCACAGGATGGGTAATATATGGATTTCCGCTTTTTCTTACTTGTCCTGCATGGGCTTTTTTTGCGAACTCGTACGCTTTGAGGATAAGTTCCGGATGGAATTTTGTATTGTCGGACTGGAAGCGCTGCAGGATTCTGTCGAGGTTCGGATCGAGCCCGGAGTCGCACAGGATTCCGTTTTTGCGTTGTGTACGCCTTACTTCTGTAGCGCGTTTGACCATAAGTAATACTATTATATCACCGATAGGAAGGGCTTATGTCATTAAATGGAATGAAGGAAACCGAATACCGGAAAGATCTGTACGCGATCCACCCGGGATAAAATTCAGGGTCCGGATAGCTTCGACAATGGTCTCGATAGCAGTATCGTTAATACAAGTCCGGTGAGTGCCAGTATCCATGCCATTTTCAGCCACGTCGGTACATAAACGAACCGCACTTCATGTCGTCCAGCGGGAAGGTAAACTCCCTTGAACGAGTAGTTCACCCTTTCCAGGTTCGCTTCCGCTCCATCGACATATACCTTCCATCCCGGGAACCACACATCGAAAAAGCACAGGAGCCCGGGCGTTTCCAATGTCGCGTCGACAGTTACATGCTCAGGCTGGTAATCCACTATCTCGATATTTTCATCAAAGTCTGTCGCGGTGTTTTCATCTGTCTCCATTACCGAACTGGAATTCGAATCCGGTTGTTTCAGGACTACGCCTTCGAACGCCGGATCTATCTGAAGGGTCATCGATAGCGCTTTATCCGGGTCGGACGTTTCGTGGATCCGGTGGACGATATGGAATCTCGGAAGAACTTCGTTATTTTCCACTATCATGACATTGTCCTGGAGGAATACGTAGCTCCATTTTTCCGGTGGATTAAATTGTCCCTGGTGCCCGGGATGTGCCGCTAGATATTTAACCCCCAGCATGTTCCAGACATTGGATTTGAACCGGGTACGATACCGCGGGGTTTCTATCCAGTGAATTCCCGTAAGAAGGGTGGAATCCACGGCATGGACCAGTTCACCGTAGTGGCGGACCATGTTGCTGTCATATCCTCCAAAGTCGTCCAGCCCGTACACCATCGCGGTGTTTGGAGGGAGTATTTCCTTCCACGAGCGTCCGAACCGGTACGGCCCGTCGCCTCCGGGGTCCCACGTTAAGTTCGCATGGAGAAATTCGGTCAGTGGCGTCTCAAAATTCAGGTCCTCGCGATCAACAAACGGATTGAAGTGGGATTTAACGGGGAACAGATCTCCAATAATTATAAGCAGCAGAATGAAGGTTGTGATAAGAAGTATCGAATGCCTGCCTTCGATATCGTCAGGGAATTTTTCATTTATAAATCTCCATGCGATGCTTACTACAAGAAGAGCGGCTGCCGCTATGCCTGTACCGATCCCTATCTGCCCGAAGACATAAATCTGTTCTTCGGTGAAGTAGGCCCCAGGCAATACGAGGTCTGATATCATCAGGACGCCAATTCCCAGTGCAAGTGCGAGCCAGATCAGTACGGTCGTTCCCATTGTTTTATTCGATGGGGTGAATTTTGGCCTGGGATTCAACAGGAACGCAAAACCGTGAGCGCCGAGGACCACTATCGAGAAAAATAACGGGCTGAATGGCTTCTGCAAACTGATCCTGAACAGGGGGAGTTTGCAGAGTACTTCGAAGTACCACCAGTTATTGATGATCGCAACGAAGAATATCAGCCCGACGATCCTGTAAAACCAGACCTGTCGTTTGGATTCCGGAATCCATCCGGCGAACGGCACAGCCGCCAGGGTGAATATTCCAACGTAACCGTAATTCAACAGGTAGTGTTCGAGATTTCCACCGGAGCTCTTGTAATCGCCGAAAAATTTCGGGAAAGCTATCATCAGTGACTGAATCCACGAGAGCGATTGCTCAAGTTCAGTTGCCTGTCCTATCTGCTCTTTGAAATCGCCCATACGCGTCGAGAGTGAATAAAATTCGTATGTTGGCAGATTCTGGATCGCTCCGACCAAGAGCGCCGGGATGTAAATGCCGGCGGCAGTTAAAACCCGGTTTCCAATTACAGACCACCTTTTTCCCCGTGGGAAAGCGTACTGCCCTCCGGCGACCAGCACCATGTAAGGTCCGAAGAGGTATGAAATGAACACAGCTTCCTGAGCGTGGGATGTGGTCTGGACAAGTGCGAGTGTGACTGTTGCGAGGATCGCCCACACAGCGCCCTTACCCGCAGGAGCCCTTACTAATTTTTCGCCGCAGTAAAGAAGGAACGGGAACATCGCTTTTTCAATTACGAGTGTGTCGAGAACCGGTATGTAGCCAAGAATCAATTGATAAGTAACTGCCCCGAGCATTGCGGCTTTTCTGTCAATTCCAATTGAACGGAGGTAGCCATACATAGCCCAGCCGGACAAAACAAAAACACTCAGGAAAATCGCTGTAAACGCATTCATCCCGGGAAAAATTATGTATGACAACAGGATGACCGGATTTGCCAGCCCTGTCTGGTGATTCGCGTACATAGGCTGCCCACATGCGACTTGGGGATTCCACAGGGGCCATTCACCTTGATGAAGCCTGTCCTGGCAATAGAGTCCCCACGGGATAAACTGCCTGTTTAAATCGTCCGCGAATCCTTCTGGTGCGTTCCATTCGTATTGGGGAGCGCCACTGGGTGAAAACTCTACGTGTCCATCGCCGTCATTAATTCGGGAAGTGCGCCATGGCTCGTGGTTTCGCATGCTGTTCATGGCGGGAGCTTTCCCGAGAAAAAGCACCGGGAAGAAAAACGCGATACCCAGAAAGGCGAGCACCATAAGGGGGAACAAATCGGGGAATCGCCGGTCAGCTTCCTGAAGGAATTTCATAGAGGTCGGAAATTATATCCATTAATTAGAAAAATGGGACACCTTAATTATCCGCAGACGCAAGGTGTCCCTGAATTTTTTACTATAGAGAAGCCAGGCTATTCAAACAGCCATGCTTCAATGTACGTGACCTGCCATCCTGAATACGGCGGGTAACAATTGGAAGTCGTGTCGGATGAGTACTGATGGAATGTCAATGTATGTGGCAGTCCGTCGTTGTAATCGGTTCCAAGGACCCATGTGCTGATTACATTGAATCCGGAATCGCCCGAGAAGTATCCATGAGGCCAGGAGCCACCGTTATCAGAATAAAGGTACCCGAACGTCGGGTCGATGACATTTCCGTCCAGTGTCACCCACTGGCCGTCGTAAGGCTGTACCCCGCCACCGGGCTCGCCGTTAACGGTATGAACCAATTTCAGGTGAGTTTCGACCGTACTGTCAGGGAAAATGATTGAAACGCTTGCCTTTTTTTCAATGGTTTCCAATGGGGGGTCGATACCGCTATGCTCCGCATAGCAGTCATCCGCACCTAGATTGGAAAGCTCTTCCATACCAAGGTCGATGTGCCAGAAATCCTGGTATGATCCATCCCCAAGGCCACCGGCATAAGCCCAGTCTCCCGTATCGGAACTGAAATCTTCCTGGTAAAACGCGTTGTCGTTGATCGAGAACACCGAAACTTCATAGGGACCGAAAGTCGCTGACAGTGGTGGATCTCCGGCGTCTGTTACCTCGACCTCAATCCAGTAATTTCCATCCGCAGGGAAATACGCGTCGAAATGACCCATTGAATCGCCGGGGTCGTCGTAAACCGGAGGAGTACCCGAAGATTCCAGGCTCCACATATATGAGGCGATACCATCGAGATCGGTCGCTACAGTTGTATAGGCTATCGGGCCGAGCGTATCTGGTGTTGTCGGTCCCTGGATTTCGGTTATCTCCGGAGGTTGATTATCTATGATCTGGAAATATGTTACGTCCCAGCCATCGTATGTGGCTACAGATGAGTCGGATTCAAACTGGAATCCGAACTGAAGGAGGTCGCCCTCGCTGAGACCTCCGACTTCGTAGGTCCAGTTCTGGAATGCAGGATAACCCGGGCTTGTTCCTTCGAAGATCCCACTCATCACTGTCCAGGGTCCTCCATTCAATTTGTAGTATATCTGGCCCGAATCGAAACCTGACTCGGTATCGTAACGATGAGAAATCTGCAGTGTGGCGGTATCCATGGTCCCGGCCGGGATGACAGGACTCTGGAGCATTGTGTTCATGTAATTCGAATAATTTGGACTCGTGGGATCTCCGGAGCCCCAGAAATCCTCCTGCTGATTCCATTCGAGTGGCGGAGACGGGTCGTGGGTTCCGAATAAACCGTTTTCCACGGTCCATAGCCCGGCGGTACCGGAATCCATGTTATCAATGTATGGAATTGAAATAGGCGATACCATAAATGTCTCGGAGTCTGTGTACGCACCGATCGTATCGGTCACGCGGCATTGTATTGTGTATTCGCCCGGACCGGGGAAAGCGTAGGAGCCCGACTTATCAGTGTTCGAGCCGTCCTCGTCGTCGGCGAAAATTCCATCGCCATCGAAATCCCAGTCAATAAACACATTTGGTCCATCCTGGATATCGGTAGCTTTACCGATCTTGTATTCAAGAGAAACTCCGGGTGCGTATTTGTTCGGACCCTTTATCTTTCCAACTTCCGGGGGCGTGTTCTCCGGGATATCCAGCGTGAAGAGCGAATATCCAGAGAGAACTGCGGCACCGGGATAGATCGAGATGCCGGGAGGTGCGTAGGTCGTAGGATCCTTCGATCTGGCGGAGATGAGTATCTCATCGCTATTGCTTTCGGGGGTGACATCAGTGATCTCTATCTCCCAGACGGATGCTGTCTGGTTTTCAGACATAAGCAATGTGCCGTTCGAGAAGAGTTCTATAGGATTTGGGAACAGGGTAGGAGACTCAAGCCAGACGTCATTGACTTCTCCGCCGATTCCGGCTGGATTTTCAAGGGCCTGCCAGTCGTAAATGCCGATCTTGAGGAGGAGATCTCCGCCTGCCTGGGATGGATTGTAATAAATAGTGCTTTCAGGCTGCATTACCACCGATATGTTATAGGCTTCGGGAGTATTTGCCTCGATCGGATAATCGTCCACCGGCGCAGGTTTCGGCGATCCGGGATCGGGTCCGAGGAATGAAGCGCAGACGGCGTACTGGAACTTGATCTGCGGCACTCCGGCGTTCAAGGGGAATTTGATCACGTACTGGCGGGTGAGAGTGTTAGGGTCGCCAATTGTATCGATTGTTGAAAAAGTTCCGCGATTTTCCACCGTCACCATATCCATCGTGTCATTGGGACCAAGATCGTCGCAGAAATATTTGTATCCATTTAATGTCGCTTTCGGATTTCCGGATCCGAGGAAAGTCGGAGTGTACCCAAATAATCCCGGGGTCAGGAATTCAACAGCGTTCCACCATCGCGTATACCCGTCGGCATTCATCAACCGCGTCTCGGAAACCTTTGGATACTGGATATCGTAGTCGAAACTCGATAACTGTGTCCCCTTTAAGCCGAGGAGAATTCCACGGGTGTCGAATCCGCGGAAATTGGTGTTCGGGAACGGGTGCGTTATAGAAACATCGAGATCGATGATACCTTCAGGGATACTCGTACCGCCCTGGTTGATCTTTACTCCGAGATTGGCTGGATTTCCCGATGGAGGCTGCAGGAAATTTGTCACGTTGACGACAAATTCCGCTCCCCTGATCGGGACAACCTCGGCTTCAAGCGTAGCCGGGTCGATGACTACCTCATAGACCCCGATCAGCGCCTGTGCCGATGTCGGATTTTTTGGCTCCAGCGTATCCAGGTTGTTCGGGGCGGAAATTGGATTGCCTCCACCCGAGCAGCCAAGGATAGCGCTTAACAGGAGTCCTGTAAGAATTAGCGAGAATATCTGCGGTCTGAACATGCCGACCTCCCTCTCTACTTATCGCCGTTTATTAAAGCCCTGCCAAATTGATTAGCCGCCCGGTAAGGGCTGGAATGAATTTGAACCATCGGGCTGATAAATCCACTGTAACTTGAGCCTGTCGTAAGCGCTCACGTCCGCATTCGATTCAGCACGTACAATCTTGAATTTCGCGGTATTTCCTTCGCCGGTCCTGACCCAGACATTGTGGCCATGATATATCGGGATCCTGGATGGAGTGTCCGCATCGGGAGGTTCAGCCCATCCCCTGTCACCCCAACCCGGAGCGGTCGTGTCGTAGAGAAGACTGTCCGGCTGCTGATCATTCAAGGCTACATTCAGGGCAGGATTCCCGCGAATAAATGTTGCTTCGATGTAGATATCTCCACGCTGCCTGGCCTCGTCGCCATAAACAACTTCTCCTTCCGAAAAGTCGAAATACGCGCCCGGATTATCCGGGTCATTGATGTTCGTAAGCCAGACCTCGCCGTGGATGGTTCCCTCGGGATAATCTTCCTCTTTAGGGGCGAAGCATGAGGCAGCCAGAATAAGCTGTGAAAAAGACAGGGAAAGGATGATTAATAACGAAATCCCTTTCAAGAGAATTCTCCTACTGCCGAAAAAGAATATTACGTGACCACGGAAAAATAACCGCCGTGAATCACAAGCAAAATGATTATAACATAAGTGCGCATATTATTATGTTAATTTGGAGTGCCGGATAATAATCCGAAAAATAATCTGAAATTCATTGATTTATCTGTGACAATACAGTAAATTCAATGTGGCTCCGACCGGATGTTGGAAAGAATTTATTCAGCCACTGTTAAATTTGGTTAACATTTTAAGACTCACTCTTCCATAATTGATTCGCCCTTATCATCCGCCTGGCAACAACCGGGCAGGGAGGGAGTCGAAAAAAATGGTAACTGAAGATATTAGAACAATGAGTGGCTCAACTCCGGTGGTTCCGGGTCCTGAAATTCACTCCAGGCTCGAGGAAAAACTCGAGAGCAACAGCCATAAAATCCTTTACCTGGTAAAGCGAATAAATCAGCTTTCAAAATCCAGGGGAGGACAAAGCGTTATTCTGACGAAAGACAGGCTTTTGCGATTAGCGGAACGACTCCGTGATCGTGGTGTTGTTATTGACTATACCGATGCCCGGGGATATGCAAAGCTGAAGGCGATCGACCAGCGCGGCATTGATACACTCAAAAAACTTAACGCAGTTTTTCACATTGACCAGATAGAAAGTTTTCTGGACAATGTCCACCTTTAACGCGAATTAGTCAGATATTGTAAAGTAATTGGAAAATCTTATGAAGGAGGCTCATGCGGTCTTCCTTTTTCTATTTCCCTGCCGAGGTTCGCGAGCATTACGATAATTGTAACCACCCACATCGAAACCCACGGCCAGACCGGGATCATTCTTCCAGACAGGTCCATCAGGCTGAACACCAGGAAAAATAATCCCACACAGATATAGAAAAATGCCGCTGCCGTGACACTCATCAGTTTTGAGAATCTGACAGAGAGCATGGCAACCATGGACGCGCACAGCAGGTATATAACTGAAGCCCAGATCAGGACAGCCGGATTTATAGGGGCATCGTGGCGGAAAAGAAAATACCATCCCAGTCCGACAATGCCGCCGAGTTCAAGGACCGCGACCAGGACGCACGCCATAAGGAACGAGGCCTCTGACCGGAATCCCGCCCTGAAGTGCGAATATATTTCACGTCGGAAAAACATCAGTAAATAAATAATATCATATTTTCCCGAAACCATTGATCCGCCCTTCAAAAAATCGTCCTGAATATGTTTGACAGATCGATTCTGCCCGGCTATCTTTCAAGCTCACAAATTACGTAAGCCGGAACCGCGAGGAAAAGTATCGAGATGTTAGTTACTGTCATTGTAGGAAGCACATCAGACCGCCTGGTAATCGATCCCGCAATCGATATATTCAAAAAAATGGGAGTGGACTACGAATTAAAGGTGTGCAGCGCCCACAGGGATCCCGACCGTCTTGTTGAGGTCATTCAATCCGCCGAAAAAACAGGCTGCCTCGTATTTATTGCTGCTGCCGGAATGGCAGCCCACCTCGCCGGCGCTGTTTCGGCCCATACAACCAGGCCTGTAATCGGAATTCCGGTGGGATCAGGTCCACTCAAGGGTCAGGACAGCTTATTGTCTACCGTGATGATGCCCCCGGGGATACCTGTCGCTACCGTTGGTATCGATGGTGGAAAGAACGCCGCGTGGCTTGCCTGCCAGATAATTGCGATTCACCCAGACCATTCGGGACTGCGGGATAAGCTTCTTGCGGAGAGAAAATCGACCCGGGCTAAACTCCTGGAGTCTGAAAACTCGTGGAACGACGAGATCAAATAACGCAGCTGAAATATGCCCCTTGAATATGAATCCAATTTTTCAGCCATACCTACCCACCTTCTGATACGTGGCCTGGTAAAGGTATATCCCGATGGCACCCAGGCGCTTCATGGAGTGAATATGGATGTCCACAGGGGTGAACTGGTCGCGGTGGTGGGATTATCCGGAGCAGGAAAATCCACACTCCTGAGATGCATTAACCGGCTGGTGGACCCGTCGGCGGGAGCAATTATTTACTACCCGGTATCCGGTGAAAAACAGGTCGATGTAACCGGACTTCAGGGGATTGCACTGCGGAAATACAGGGCTAAGGTCGGGATGATTTTCCAGCATTTTAACCTGGTGCCGCGCCTTAGTGTGCTCCAGAATGTACTTGCCGGCGGCCTGAGCAGAATTTCCACCATGAACTCAATTATGCGGAAATTTCCCCCAGAAGATATCGATAAAGCTCTCGCGGCACTGAGGCGGGTCGGGATTGTCGGGAAAGCGTGGCAGCGGGCTGCGGACCTATCGGGCGGCCAGATGCAGAGGGTTGGGATCGCAAGAGCGTTGTTCCAGGAACCTGAGATACTGCTTGCCGACGAGCCGGTGGCGTCGCTTGATCCGGCTACCTCGCAGGATATTCTCAATTATCTACGGACTATTTGTGTTGAAGATGGATTGACACTCATAATCAATCTTCATTCTGTCGAACTTGTCAGGAAATTCTGCGAAAGGGCTGTGGGGTTCAGGGATGGGCTGAAGGTTTACGATGGGAAATCCGCCGATCTCGGTTCGGAGCGGTATAAAGAGATCTACGGCGTTGAAGAGGAAAGGTAGGACTTGGCTATACCCATCACGGCGAGGTTTATCGTGAGGTGCAGGAAGTACGGCAGGATGATTTTT
>DASWIV010000062.1:0-7294 GCA_036397475.1 bacterium | reverse complement strand
TCGGCCGACTATTCCCAGATCGAATTAAGGCTCCTCGCTCATTTTTCCGAGGATCCTGTCCTGATGGAAGCCTTCGCGAACGACCAGGACATCCACGCCCGCACTGCGATGGAAGTCTTCGAGGTCGCTGAAGGAAAAGTCACAAAAGACATGCGGCGTATCGCGAAAATTTTCAATTTCGGAATCATTTACGGCATGGGTCCGGACGGATTATCCAAAGCGATTGGAAAGTCCCGCAAGGAATCGCGTGAGTTCATCGATAGATTTTTTGAAAGGTATCCGAATGTCCGGAACTATATGGATGAAAATGTAGCGTTCTGCGAAAAAAACAAGTATGTGAAGACAATCCTCGGACGCCGAAAGTATTACAAGGACATTGACAGCAAGAATCGCATGGCAAAAGCCGCAGCTGAGCGGGCGGCAATTAATATGCCCCTGCAGGGTTCGGCAGCGGACATCATTAAAATGGCGATGGTCGATCTGATCAAAAATCTCGACGATCTTGGCCTGCCAACCGCGATGCTCCTGCAGGTCCACGACGAACTAGTCCTGACTGTCCCTGAGAAACAGCAGGCGAAACTGGTCAAACTGATCGGTGAAACCATGGCGAATGTCTGCGAATTAAAGGTCCCCCTGGTAGTCAATTGCGAAGCCGGCCCCAACTGGCTCGACATGAAATCCGCCGGTGATTTTAAATCCGGTTGATGTCTTTTTAGCAGGACTTCGATTAAACATTTGTTCTTAAAATTCCACTGTGGTATTTTCCTCATGATATTATTCTCGGAGCTGAAAGAAAATGACAGATTTAACAATTACAGATGTTCTCGCCCGTGAGGTAATCGACTCACGCGGCACCCCGACAATCGAGGTCGAGGTTACGGTAGACGACTTCGCGACCGGATCGGCGATAGTCCCATCGGGTGCTTCGACCGGTACCCACGAGGCTCTCGAGCTTCGCGACGGCGATAAAAGCCGGTTTATGGGCAAAGGTGTGCTTACCGCCGTAAAAAATGTTAACGAAATAATCGGACCGGAAATCATCGGTATGAACGGTGCCGATCAGTCCGCGCTGGACTATTTCCTGATCGGGCTCGATGGAACCGATTTGAAGGAAAAACTCGGGGCGAACGCGATCCTTGGAACCAGCATGGCTGCATGCCGTGCGAGTGCGATGGCTCTGGGAATTCCCCTCTATCAATACATTGGAGGAATTAACGCGAACTTACTTCCGGTTCCGCAATTAAACATCCTCAATGGTGGAAAGCACGCCGCGAACAATGTACAGGTACAGGAATTCATGATTCTGCCGGTTGGCGCTGATAACTGGGCGACAGCGATACGATGGGGTTGCGAAGTTTACGCATCCCTTAAAAATGTCCTCAAAAAAGACGGACTCCTCGGTGGGGTAGGCGACGAGGGCGGATTCGCTCCCGATTTGAATTCCACAGAAGACGCCTTCAAATTGATCGAAAGAGCTATCTCCGAAGCCGGACTGCGTCCGGGTGAAGATGTATATCTAGGGATCGACGCTGCCGCCAGCGAGTTTTACATTGAAGAATCGGGAAGATACCAGCTTGAGCCAAACGAGGATCCCATGACTTCATCGGAAGTCGCGTCCCGCTACTCCGAATGGATCTCAAAATATCCGATTATTTCAATCGAAGATGGTTTGTCCGAAGATGACTGGGACGGCTGGAAAGCAATGACAGATGCCCTCACTGATAAGGTCCAGCTGGTTGGCGACGATCTCTTCGTTACCAACATGGAAAGATTCCAGCGTGGAATAGATGGTGGTATCAGCAACGCTATCCTGATCAAGCTGAACCAGATCGGTACGGTAACCGAAACACTCGACTGCATCAGGCTCGCCCGGGATAACGGCATGAACGCTGTGATAAGTCATCGATCCGGCGAAACCGAGGACAGCTTTATCGCCGATTTTACAGTCGCGACAGGTGCCGGCCAGATAAAAACCGGCGCGCCCGCCCGTACCGACCGTGTTTCCAAATATAACCAGTTAATCAGGATAAATGACCGGTTATCGTCGCCTAAATTTGCCGGGAGATCTCTCTTCTCACGCTGGCCGCATCCAGTTGTGAATGCCGCTGCGGCTAAATAAATCCGCTTAAAATAGCTTGAAAGTTTGAACTTCCACGCTTTACACAATAAAATTTGATTTCTACTGGATATCGCAACCGAGGTCTGCTATCTCAGTCTAATCCCGGTGAGGCATTTCCAGAAAAATCGGAGGAGAAATGAAAATCCATAGAATAATCACATCCTTGGTTATAGCGGCAATACTGATCGCCGCGGCTCTGGCGTCCGGATGCAACAGGCCCGATGTCAGATCGCCTGAGTACCAGGACCCGATTGCTGACGAATCTCCGTTTCAGCAGACCGACGAGTATAAGAGCCTGCTCGACCTTTCCGCCGGCCTCGGCACTTTCGATGAAGCGATGGGTGAGTTTCCCCGTAATGAATTCGGAATGGCAGATTTCGAGCCCAATGAATTAGTTCAATCCCTCGGCCTTGAGGACATAACGGAAAAAGAGCTCTTCTCGGAAGAAAATGAAAGCATGGTTCATGTCCATGCTGTCTATGAGTTCGAGGGCGGGGAGAACCTGCTCGAAGCTCTCGTGAATTCCCGGCCGGCTGACGTCATGTTCCCGGCTAAAATTCCACAGGACAGGGTTGTCGGGCATTTTTCGTTAGCTAATCCGGGCAAACTGCTCGAATATGCGTTTGACCAGATGGGTGAATCAAGCGAAGACACCGAGATGGCACTGGGAATGATGGGCCTGAGCGATATGGAAGGGATCTACAATTGGATGGGAACTGAGTTTGATGTCCTGACTTTTACTAATCCCGATTATGATCCTGAAGCCGAATTGTCAGCTGATAACACTGCCTACTTCCAGGTAGCCGGAATTCAGACAGATGATCCCGATGGCGGTCTTGAGCTGGCTACCACCCTGGGCGAAATGGCGGCTGGATTTATTCAGATGGCAGCAATGATTTCAGGTGGGGAAGTTGATCCCGACTTCACTCTCACGGAAGAGACCCAGATAGATGGACATGACGCTGTTGTCATCAGGATGGACAATTACATGAATTCTTCGTTCATGAAGGATATGTTGAACGAAATGGAAGATCAGGGCATGGGGATGAATACTGATGATCTCGCAGAAGTCCCTAACAGCATCATCGTTGCCGCAGGAGGTTACCTGGTAACGGGCGACGAATATTCAATTAATTCATACCTTGAAGCTATGAACGAGAATGAAGTGTCCACTGGTCGAACGGCGTCGATTGAGATCGAGACAAATTGGGATATGGTGGCAGAGAGCTTCATGCCCGATTCGGCGTCATTGATCCCAATGTTGATCATGACCAAAGATATGTCTCCCGATATGCAGGAACTTCTGCAGAAGGTCTATGACAAAATGGGAGAATATGGAGCGCTTGGAACCTCGAGATTCTCCATATCGGTCGATCATGGCGACGAGTTGACGCTCGATCTTCTTACAAGTAAAGACAGCATCTCACTTTTCAACGACCTGAAAGTGATTGTCGACGAGACCCCCGAAGAAACCTGGGAAGAGCTTGGCGAGATGATCAGTGATTGGGTAATGCAGCAGAGTGGACTGGGCGGTATGGGCGGTCCCGGTATGGGCGGTCCCGGCGACGAGGATTATAATTTCAAGTTCTGATTTCCACCTGCATTTTAATTGATTTCATTGCCCGCAATTTATTTGCGGGTTTTCTGTCTGCCCTTTCTTATTAAATGGCGAATCTGATATTATTACCGTAATCAAACTTACTGATCAGGAGTAAGTGCGTATCGAGTGACCTTTAAAACTTTCCAGCGACTTCACCTGCTATTGCTGCTGCTTGGCGACATCATCACCGGGGTCGCATCATTTCTGCTCGCGTTTCAAATTGCGTTCCTGATCCACCAGGTGACCGACCCCTATGCCACCTGGTTGCCTTTTCCGCCGTACAATAAACTGGCTATCATCTGGACATTCCTCAACCTGCTTGTCTTCAGTTTTGGCGGGCTCTATTCCAGGCGTCCATGGGACTCATACGCTGCCGAAGTTGGCGGCATATTGACCGCCATATCGACCTCGATGGTCTTCGCGATGGCAATCACATTTTTTGTGAAAGGCTTCGAGTTTTCACGCCTTGTTTTCATAACTGCCTGGATTCTCGCGATCATCCTGTTCTGGATCGAACGAGGCATACTCCGCATTATCCGAAGAGGATGGTACAGGGCAGGGAAGGGGCTTCGCAGGCTAGCTGTCTGGGGTGACGATGAGGTTGCCGTAAGTCTTCTGAATCTATATATGAAGGAACCGTGGCGAGGAAAAATTCCGGTAGCATTGATCGATGGTACAGGCGAAATCTCCGGTGATATCGAAATTCAGAAATTATCCCCGGTGGATGGAAGAACATGGATCAGTGAGGACGAGATCGACGAGGTTATTGTCACCCGCCATGACCTCCCCCGCGACGAAATTTATAAACTCGCTCAGGAGTGCAGGACCCATGAAGTTGCATTAAAAATTGTCCCCGATCTGCTCCAGGTTGTCGCTGGACGGATGAGTGTCGAGGGTGTCGAAGGCGTTCCAATGGTCGAGATGGGGAACAATCTGTCAAGGTATTATCCCCAGCTTGTTAAACGTGTATTCGACCTGATTGTAGGATTGATAATAACCATACTGATATCGCCGGTACTTCTGTTCTGCACAATTCTTGTACTGCTTGGAGGACCGGGTCCAATTCTGTTTAAGCACGACAGGCTTGGCAAAAATAGAAAATCATTCGGGCAGTTCAAATTCCGGACCATGGTTCCGAATGCAGATGAAATCCTGAATAACGATCCGCAATTGCTCGAGCAGTTCAGGCAGGGATTCAAACTGAAGAATGACCCGAGAATAACCCGGTTCGGCGGATTCATGAGGCGATGGTCGCTTGACGAGCTTCCCCAACTGTTTAATGTGCTCCGAGGCGAGATGAGCCTTGTCGGGCCACGGCCGATCGTTGAAAAAGAAATCGAAAAATACGGCTCATTCGCCGATGCCCTGTTTTCTGTCACTCCCGGAATGACCGGACTATGGCAGGTCAGCGGACGCAGCGATGTCGGGTACGAGGAGCGAGTTAAACTCGACCTGCTCTACATCCAGAACTGGACCCTCTGGGAAGACCTGAGAATATTGGTTCTGACACCCGGCGCGGTATTAAGCGGACGTGGGAGTTATTGACGGTTGGCGTTGACCTTTCTCCATTCCCCAAATACACTACACGATTATGAGCCATCAAGAAAAACCTGATCTCGACCCCATCTTCCAGCCAAAGTCGGTTGCTGTTATCGGAGCGTCGGACCGCGAGCATACGCTCAATCGAGCGATGTTCATGAACCTTATCCTCGGAAATTTCCAGGGTGCTGTCTACCCGGTAAATCCAAGCCACGATTACGTTCACGGCATTCGTGCTTATAAAACAATTGAGGATATCCCCGACCACATCGATCTTGCTGTTATTCTTGTTCCCAAAAAATTTGTACTTGATGTCCTGGACCAGTGCGGACGTAAGGGAGTCAAAGGTGTGGTTCTCATCACCGCCGGTTACAAGGAGACCGGCCACGATGGCGCACAGGAAGAAAAGGAGATTGTTGAAAAAATACGTGAATATGGAATGAGAATGATCGGACCGAACTGTTTCGGAGTGATGAATACTGATCCTAAGGTTCAAATGAACGCGACTTTCACCGCCTATGAACCCACTCCCGGAAAGGTCGGATTCATCTCCCAGTCCGGTGGACTTGGTGAAATTCTCATCGACAGGGCTCAGCGCGTGGGTCTGGGGATGGCGCAGTTCGCGTCGATTGGTAACAAGGCTGACGTCAAGGGCGATGAAATTCTCGATTACTGGGAAAATGACGAGAGGATAAAAGCGATCCTTTTATATCTTGAGAATATTGGCAATCCACGCAGGTTCGGGACAATTGCGGCTAGCATAAGCAGGGTCAAACCTATTATTACACTGAAAGCCGGACGTACCGAGCGTGGAGCTAAAGCCGCATCGAGCCATACAGGGGCTCTTGCCGATGAGGACGCCGCCAATATCGCGATTTTCGAGCAGTATGGAGTTATACAGGTAGATTCTGTCGAGACACTTTTTCAGACCGGGTCTCTACTCGTCAATCAGCCGGAGATTAAAGGACGGAACGTCCTGGTGGTAACAAACGCTGGCGGTCCGGGAATTCTTGCGACAGACGCTCTGATCACCCACGGGATGCAGATACCCGAACTTTGTGACAATGAGATCCAGCGCCTTGAGACTGAGCTGCGCCCCGAGTGCAGCATCAGGAATCCTATCGATGTTATTGCGTCGGGTGGCCCTGAGGAATATAAAAAAGCGATCGAGGCAGGGATGAACGACGACAACATCCACGCGATCTTTGTCCTTTTCATCCCGGTGATCATGGTCGACGCGGAGGAAGTCGCGAGGGTGATCGGTGAATTTTCAGATATGAAAAAGAAACCGATCCAGGTTGTATGGCTCACTCGCGGAAGGTACAGGGGAGAGGACGCTGAAAATTACCTTCGCGAAAAACTTGTCCCGCTTTACGAAATGCCACTCGACGCCGCCCGTGCTCTTGGACTCGCCACTAGCTACTATGAATGGCGCCGTAAGCCTGTCGGGGAATTTCCGGAATTTGACATCGATATATCAAAGGCAAAAGCCATTACCGAATCGGTTTACCAGGCGGGACGGACAGCGTTCAACGATAAGGAAGCGATCGAATTATTCAGATTTTATGGACTCCCGACACTACGGTCTGAACGGATTAAAACCCGCGACCAGGCGCTGGAAACCGCACAGGATATCGGGTATCCGGTAGTCCTCAAGGCGAGCGTGACAGGCCTCCTTCACAAGACCGAAGTCGGCGGTGTGGAGCTTGACATAAAAGATCCCACGGAATTGATGGATGCCTTCTCCCGTATCAATGCCAATCTGAAATCCCATAATTACACTGAAGATGTCGAATTCCTCGTTCAGCCAATGATGAACCTCGACGAGGGCGGGGTTGAATGCGTACTGGGATTGAGAAACCTGGAAAAATACGGACCTATGATTATGTTCGGTATGGGTGGAATTTACATTGAAATTCTCAAGGCTGTGTCGTTCAGGATGGTCCCCATGACCGATATGGACGCCGCCGAAATGGTCAAGACCTCACCCGGCTGGCCGATCCTCGCCGGTGCCAGGGGACGGAAGCCTATCGATC
>DASWIV010000061.1:0-11967 GCA_036397475.1 bacterium | reverse complement strand
TCTTCTGAAACGAGTAAGAGAAAATAATGGTTAAGACATTTTCACCAAATAAATCGACTGTCGACCGCAAGTGGTTCCTGCTCGACCTCGACGGGCTTGTCCTTGGACGGGCGGCGTCGGCGATCGCGCATGTACTGATCGGCAAGCATAAGGCCGACTACGCGCCTCATGTCGATAACGGGGATTTCGTTATCGCGATCAACGCGTCGAAAATCAAGTACACCGGTCAGAAGTATACCGACAAGATCTACTGGCGGCATTCCAATTATCCGGGCGGGATCAAGTCTAGAACTCTCGAAGAAATGCTCGACAGAGATCCGCGCCGCGTGATCGAGCTCGCGGTCAAAAATATGCTTCCGAAAAACCGGCTCGGCAGGGCATTACTCAGTAAGCTGAAGGTCTATTCCGACGGGGGGCCGTCGCATAAGTTCGACGCACAGAAGCCGGAAGACTTTCCGAAGTACATTCTCGAGAGAAGAAAATCAGAAGGTAAGAACGAATAATGGCAGAAACGACGTATATCTGGGGAACCGGAAAACGGAAATGCGCGATCGCGCGTGTACGATTGACCCGTGGCTCAGGAAACATCAAGGTCAACGAGAAGCTGGTTGATGAATACTTCCCGAGGCTTAAGCAGGCGGAAAGAATTCGCAAGCCTTTCGAGATGATCGGCAAATCGTCGGATTTTGACGTAATTGTCAGTGTCCACGGAGGCGGAGTCGCAGGACATGCGGACGCTGCAATGCTGGGAATCGCGAGAGCGCTTGTGGAATTCGATGCGACATTCCGTCCGAAGTTGAAGGAATCCGGGTGCCTTACCCGGGACTCAAGGATCAAGGAAAGAAAAAAGCCGGGCCAGAAGAAAGCCCGCAAGAAGTTCCAGTTCTCAAAACGTTAAGCTGGGATTTGTGGAAATGGAAAATTTCAAACCACTCCGGACATGGAGTGGTTTTTTGTTGTGCAAATTCGGAGATTCGCTTTTCAGGATTTCCGGAGCGAATCCCGGGAATTTAATATTTATTCTTCGGCTATCATGAACGCAAAATATCCTTCATCTGCCCAGCCATCGAAACTCCAGACTTCCACCTCGATTGTAACGGTCTCTCTTCTGTCAAGCCTGAACCAAACCGCGGGATCGGCATCCGTTTCCCTGTCTTCAGCCAGGATATAATCTCCCCAATCCTCATAAACTGTTAAATCGAGATCGTCAATATCGTCATCGCCCGATACGTAGACCGCGTATCTTCCACGATCCAGTGTGAATTGGTAGTTGATTGTATCCGTTATCCGGTCGACATTCGCGTGAATAACCCTCAAATCATTATCGTCAGCGTAATCTATCAGGTCATCGAGTTTTTGTTCCGCCGAGTCCCTTCCAAAATTGCCGCGACCCCAGTTGTCGTCCCAGCCATCATCCCACAAGTTATCATCATTGCCGCGGCGGTGGTCATTGTCGTGGTTTCCTCTTCCGTTTCGCCAGCCGTTGTGGTTTCCGTTATCGTTGCGGTGATCCCGACAATAATCGCAATTGCAGTCCCACGGATGCGAGCTATAATCGTCATATCGGGAATTGCCGAGCTCACGCGTCAGGATAAACACGTATTCGCCGGACCATGTATTCCGGGCAAACTCATAAACTTCCACATTGAATTCAACATCCTGGCGGTACGTTAAATTGAAATCGAGTACAGGGAAGTTATCCCCCATCGTATCGGAATCGAGCTCGCGTCCGCTTTCGTTATACGCGTACATGTCCATATCGCGGATATCGTCGTCGCCTTCAGCATAGACGTGATACTGTCCTGCCGGAAGGTCGCGATAAAACCTGTCGGTATCCCGGATGGAATAAACTTCCGCCTCGACAACTTCATAGTTCAGGTCGTCAGCGTAGTCTATCCAGTAATCGAGTTTGTCGAGGATGTCATCGTCGCGCCAGTTAGCCTGCGACGGTGTCGCGAAGATCAGAAGGAGCATCGCGGATATGATAAATGTGATTGTACGCATAGTTGTTCTCCTGTATGGAGCCTTCACACACGTAAAGGGAGGGGGAAACAAAAAGGGGAATATTAATTTCGTCTGGCACCCAGGCCCAGGTGTTAACCTGGTGCTGATGTGCATTTATTCAACAAAACTCATTTTACATCCGGTGGGATTTGCCATTGTCACCAACCTGACGGTTGGACCCATGTGCCAGACTTGCACAAACAAAAAAAAGGGCGACCGTCGTCGCCCTGAAAACTATGTGAAGTAAAACCGTATTTTCCTGCCAATCAATGCGCCGGTGCCGCTGTTCCTTTGAAGGCTTGAGATTTCTCCATGCTTGGCACTGTCGGTTTTCTGGTCGCAAGAATGACAACGGACGCTATTATGCTGGTGATTCCGGCGATCATGAACGGTGCCATCCACGCGTTGTAACCTGCACCGTCGGCAGCCATGTCCTTGAACATTCCCGCGATCTGTGGACCGACCAGTCCGCCGACACCATAGGCGGTGAACATCCATCCATAATTAACACCGACATTTTTGTTGCCGAAATAGTCAGCGGTGGCGGCTGGATACAAGGCGAAATTGCCTCCAAAATTAAACCCGATGAGCGCCGCGAATACATAAAGCCCGATCGCGACTTTCCCGACAAAGAAGAACAGCAGCATCGCGATTCCCTGGATCAGGCACATCAGAAAGATCGATGTTTTTCGTCCGATCTTGTCGGAGATCATTCCCCACGCAATTCTACCTATGCCGTTAGCGAGTGCATAAAATACAGCCATCGCGGTACCGGCTGTCGCGGCGGCCTGTTCCGCGGTAAGTCCTGTCGTCTGGAGTGCGTCGATGCCGAACAGTTTAATGACTCCAATTACCATCAATCCTGCCATCGCGCCCGCGATAAAGCAGAACCAGATCATGTAGAACTGTGGGGTCTTGAGCATTGCGAACTGGTCGAATTCGGTAGCGCCTGTTGCAGCGGCGTCGGTTGCTTTCGGAGGTTCCCATCCGGCAGGCTTGAAGCCTTCAGGAGGATTTACCATCCAGATCGAACCGATCAAAATGGCGACAAGATAGATAACGCCAAACACAAGCCACGTGGTCTGCACTCCCATATTCGCGATCATGTTTCCCCAGTTTCCTGCGAGCTTGACCCAGATGAGAGCGCCGAATCCGAATCCTGCGACCGCAAGTCCGGTGATCATGCCCTTTTTATCAGGGAACCATTTGACTCCGACAGCGATCGGACACACATAGGCGAGTCCGATGCCTGCGCCGCCTACCAGTCCCAGGAGTACGATTTGAGATGCAAGAGTTTTTCCAAGCAGGCCGGCGAGGATATAGCCAATCCCAAGGACAATTCCGCCGGTCATCGCGACAATCTTTGGTCCGGCTTTTTTCTGCCAGTTGCCGGCGAGTACCATCACTATTGCAAATGTGGCGAGTCCGATTGAAAATGGAAGCTGCGAGCCTTTGGTTGAGAATCCGTAAATGCCGCCTGCCTCCAGTGGTTTTGTAAGTTCAGCGGTATAAGCGGACCAGGCATAGATCGCACCAAGGCACAATTGGATAAGGACAGCGCCGAGGATTACCAGGCGGCGGTCCATCAATTTGGGTTTGGAATCAACCATTTGTTATCTCCGTGTCAAGCTTAATGATTTAATCGCGAATATTTTACCAGATTGTGCTTTTATTCACAAGTATAAACTCTGGCGATTATAGCAGAACTGGTCAATTCCGCAAGGGTTAATTTATGTATTTTTTGGGATAAATGTATTAATATTCAATCGGGAGGGAATCCCGGAAAATGCATTTCCGGGTTATATCCCATGGATAAACCATGGGCTACAAAATTGTTATTATGGCGTATTTTGCAGCCCACACTTTAAGTGTGGGATGTAGTATTTGCTGTTTTTTTTTAAGAGGCAGGGGTATTCCGGACGCGGAGGTATCGTATGCTGACAAGATTCGCGGTAATTTCATTCATCCTGCTGTTTCTTGCAGGTTGCTCCGGCAACTCAAGCCTCCTTAGCCCTGATTTATTTCTGCAGGAATCGATTTCCCGGAAATACTCATCCGAAAATTCCAGGTACCTGTGGGGCTTATACACAATTTCAATCGACAAATCTTCCCTTGCCTCGGAAATTGTTCCGGTGCGCTCAACACAGTTTAACGCCAACGTGACCAAATTCCTCCAGAAGCCATTTTCTCCGGTATCGATGATCTCTGTTTCCATCGACGGACCGTCGAGCGACATACCCAGTGGACTTATCGCGGTCGATGTCAGCCTCTTCCATCCGTTCCCGGGATTATCGCAATACGCAGGTTTCGATGTAAGGGGAATTTTCATGTCCGGCGGAGGGCTCGACAGTAAACATTACCCGAATCTGTCGTGGGCTTCAGATGACGAAGCGCGTTTGCTCAATGCAGATGGCTGGACACGTTTCTGGAATTTTTCTGAGTTCACATCTTATGAAACAATTTTTGGATACACGCAGGGAGCGCTGGTAACGTCGGGATTCACGCCCACCGCCACATTGAATCCGTACAAATATTTTTCCGACGAGCTTAATGCCGAATCTCCACTGGAAATTGATCCGGAAACGAGAGGAATGTTCTCGTCGACAGGCGAGGCTCACACCAGGCGGTACGATCTCCAGTTTCCGGTAGATGGAACTCCCAAGATCAAATTCGCCTACGCTATCGACGCATCGTGGGCTCCACCAGATCCCGATGGCGGTCCGAATTTCCAGATCGACGATTTTCCATTATCCGCGAATTGCCAGGAGGCGTATCAACTCACGGTTACGAATTCAGGATCATCCGCGTTCTATGTCAGCTCGGCAAACTACGGCGGGGATTTGAGTTTCGACCTGTACATCTACGACTGGCAATCGGGTGAAACCGGGATGCTGGAATCGCAGGTCAAAGCGGTGTGGATTGAATCCATGACGCTGTTTCCCGATCCGGTCGATGTTCTGACTTCGTCATCATTCCAGCCGAATGGCCCGACTTCTTCAGTTGTGCATATCGACATTCCCGATGTCACGCCAGGCGAATTATTGAATCAGAAATTATTGATAGGAGTGGAATCGACATCGCCTGCGAATTACCGTCCTCAGCTCGATATAGGCGACAGTTTTGTCTTCCCGGACGAACCTCTGGCGGCATATTTCATATGGGATGTCCCTGTACTTGATAATGATCCGCTCGCGATTCCAGTGCCGCAGGTCTACGCATGCGGAGCCCGCCTGAGTGTCGAAATACATATTTCCGACGTCAACTGGCCGACACTGGATGGATACAATGTTTACCGGAAAATATCATCCGAGCCGGATTTCGATTTCGTAAGTCCACTTAACACCAGTGTGATTCATGACAATTATTTTTATGACTACGATGTACTTGCCGACGGGACGACATACGACTATGTTGTGAAAACGGTCGATTTGAACACGTCCGAATCTGAGCCGTCAGAGATGATTTCAGCAACTCCGGAATACATCGCTCCTACAGGATTCATCGATCTCGATGCGCCTCTCGATGGAGACATGGGCGATACGAACCTGACTAATATAGTGAACGCCAACGTTGACGTGGATGGCAATGTTTATCTCGTGTGGGATACGTACGAGACGTGGGAGGATTTCAAGGTAAATTTCTGCAGGGGGAATATTAATGACGGAATGTTCGGTGAGACGATCGAGGTCGGTGATGGCGACAAGCCGGATGTCGCGTTCGATTCGGAGGGAACCGCGCATATCGCGTGGGGGTATCCATCGGGACCGGATCTTCCAACCAAAAGATATTTTTACAATACGGTTACCGCGGATGGCACAGTCGGAACTCCCGAAGAACTGCACTCATTCACTTACGGAAACTGGTGGTGTGTAGAGCCGACAATTGCCGTTACCCCTGACGATGAAGTGCACATTGTATTTACCGGATACAGCAGTGGGTACGGCGTTCTTTATATTCACGGGCATGCAGGGGACTGGTCGCCGGTGGAAAAAATCTCAGGTGACATTACCGGATTCCTCGCCATTGTCGACCCTGATCTGAAAGCTGACAAATGGGGGGACCTGCATGTAGCATGGGTCGGATCGAACAGGTACTCGATATTGTATTCGAAGCGGGATACCTCGGGAGTATGGTCGCCCGCGGAGACTGTGCACAGCGTGTCCGATAATGACGCGACCGACCGTCACGCGCTCGATGTCGACAGGCTGGGTGTTGCGCACATTTCATTCAACCAGACGTCGAATTTCCCGATTCTGAACGACCAGTCGCCGATGTATACAAATAATCGGAGCGGTACGTGGATGGAGCCTATCGAGGTTCATTCTGATCTGATTACAAATGGTCCCGTTGGTGTAGCGTGCGATAAGGATGGAAACGCGTACGTGAACTGGTACACGGATACGGGCGATCAAGGCTGGCAGGTTTACTGCGCGATGATTGACACCAGCGATAATATTGTGACGACGTCGATGATCAGCGATAACAGCGTGAGCGAGGGAGTGATACCGTCGTTCACGGGAATAACGCATACGTGCTATGAGGGGGATGCGTCGGTGATATCGTGGTGGGTGTCGAGGTCCCCGAACGAGCCTCCGAATTATTCGAGGATACAGGCGGAGTATTGATGCAGCCCCATGGGTAAACCATGGGTTAACATAAGTAACCTGGCTATGCACTGGCTGGGGTCCTGTTGGACGGCATCCCAGGCTATATTATATTTGTCGGAGGATTAAATTTGTATGATGAGTAAAAAAGATATCGCTAAATCATTCCTTGAACTCGCTACCACTGAAAATGTACGTGAAGCGTATGAAAAATATGTACATCCTGACTTTGTGCACCATAATCCCTATTTCAAAAGTGACAGGGAATCAATATTGGTTGCGCAGGAGGAGAATAATGGGCAGTTCCCTGACAAGGTCTACGAGACGGTCAGGATGGTGGAAGATGGAGATCTGGTAGCGATACATGGGAAAGTAAAGCTTACACCGGATAAGGACTGGATAGCAGTCATACATATTTTTCGATTTGCAGGCGATATGATAATTGAATCATGGGAAGCCGCGCAGGAAGTCCCCAAAGATTCCCCGAATGAATTAGGAATGTTTTGATCCGATGGCACAATGGGCTCTACCGGGGTTGCTAATGTAACCAACTCATCGATAGAGCCGGACGGCACGGTCCATCTCGTATGGGACTGGCAGGTTCAGTATGTAAGGGGCAATTTGTCAGACGGTTCTTCCGGTACCACTGTTTATGTCGGATCCGGACAGAAGCCTGATGTTACGCATGACACCACGGGGCTTGCACATATTGTGTGGGTCGGAATGTCGGGCGATACGAATTTTCACTACACTACGGTCAACGACGCGAACCAGGTTCAGAATTCGCAGATCCTGAAGGCGTACACGGCGATAGATTATCCCGAACCGACTGTCGCTGCTGGACCTGATGATGAAGTTCATATAGTATTTGCCGACGCACCGACATCGCTTTACTACATGCACGGAACTCCCGGCAATTTTTCAATTCCCGAGGTAATTTTCACGGACGCTTTGAATCCGGAATTTCTCTCCGACCCGGAGATCACGGTCGACGGAGATGGGCACGTTCACCTGGTTTATATAGGCCCGTCATACTCCCAGGTCAGGTACGCGTACAGGGATCTCGATGGGACGTGGAGCCCATCGACAGATGTCGCGCAGGGAGTCTCGTTTACGAATGTGCGTCCAGCGATCGCGGTCGATTCTGAAGGCTTTGTTCATATCGCGTTCAACGGCGCGAGCCCATGGCATTGCAGGTATACTAACAACCGGAGCGGATCTTTCATCGTACCGGTCCAGTGCGATTCCGCTGGCGCCGGGAACAGCAACGGACGTGTAGGGGTCACATGTGACCGGGATGGAAACGCATATGTCATCTGGTACGGTGGGTCGCCGCTGGAAGTATCGATGGCGATGTACGACACCTCGAACATTAAACTCCAGGAAACGCAGTTGAGCGAGAATGCTTCCTATGATGGAGCTTTCCCCGCTGTTGCGAGCGTTATTGATCCGTGTTACAGTTCGGACGTGTCGGTTCTCGCTACGTGGAAAACTTTCCCGGGCTTTAATCCGCCCCAGATAGCTAGAATTCAGACCGATTACTGACAGATCTTAAATGCGCACAAGACGTTTCTGATAGCTGGCCGGAATCGCTCCGGTCAGACAACTACATCCGCGGCAAATTTCGCCGCCATTTACCCTTTTAAAATTCAAGGAGTTGTAATGGGTTACGCTACAGAAAAGTCAAAACCATCCGCCATCCTCATCGGATTTACCCTACGGAACAAACGCGACAGCCGCGACAAAATCGACGATCCTCTCGAGGAATTGCGTCTGCTTGTCGACAGCTTCGGCTGCGATGTGAAAGGTGAAGTCTTTCAGAAGAACATGCAGCGGGATGTCAGGACGCTAGTATCGAGGCATTTAATCGAACTTGCTAAAATGGAGATCGATAGAAGAGGCGCGACAACTGTTTGTGTCGACGATACCCTGACCGGTGCGCAGAGGGCGAATCTGGAGGACGCTGTCGGGGTTGAGGTATTGGATAGAACGGAAGTCATTCTTCAGATTTTTGCAAGGAGAGCTCATACGTCGGAAGGTATGCTGCAGGTTGAACTGGCCCAATTGACGTACCTGAAACCACGCCTCAAGGGCCGCGGCGGAAACGATCTGAGCGCGCTTGGCGGCGGAATTGGTACACGAGGTCCGGGCGAGACAAAACTTGAGACAGACAGGCGTGTGATCAACATCCGGATTTCCACGTTAAAGAAAAAGCTGGATACCTTGGCGAAAAGACGGGATACGCAGAGGAAGCGACGCAAAAATTCCGGTGTTCCGGTAATTGCGCTGGTTGGATATACGAATGCGGGCAAGTCGACATTGCTGAACGCTTTGAGCGGTGCGGACGCGTACGCCGATGATCGATTGTTCGCGACACTTGATCCGCTGACGAGGAAAGCGTGGTCGGAAGTTCTTAAGAGAGAAATTTTGATAACCGATACGGTCGGATTTATAGACAGGCTTCCAACCGAGTTGATCGAGGCGTTCAAATCTACACTTGAGGAAGCGGTGTACGCCGACCTTTTGATTTATGTTGTCGATGCGTCCGATTCGGACTGGGAAAGAAAACTTGAGGTTGTACACAAGACGATAAATGATATCGGGGCAAAGGAAATCCCGAAGATAATCGCGTTTAATAAGATGGATCTACTGGAGGTCGAGGAGGTAAAGTCCGATGAGATCGAATTCAGTCCGCAGGTTGAGATGGTTGGGGTGAAGATATCGGCGGTGAAGGGTACTGGGCTTGAACAGATGTGGGATGAAATATATGAAAGTTTGGAAAAAAGATAGAAATTGTTAAGTTAGAGTTGACATTCATTAATTTTTGGGGTATAATTCCAATATTGTTAAGTGTTTTCATGGAGATTGGACTGGTATAGAACCCACCAGAGCCGATCCGTTGAGACATATCAATTCATGATGTCGAAATGGGAACAGGTGTCGTCCGAAATTAGGATCGGCTTGATTCCCATTTAATTCTCACCTAAGGAGAGAGCGGCACCATGGATATTGGCAGAATCATACAATTACTCAGGACAGCGGACGGGATCTCGCAGACTAAACTTGCCGACGAGCTTGGGATCTCGCGCGCTTACCTGTCGCAGGTTGAAAATGGCCATAACGATCCCGGTCTTCAACTTCTCAGGAAAATTTCCAGTTACTTTGAAATCCCTCTTTCACTGCTGGTAGCGGATGAAGATGAATATTATCCTGAGATATCAAAAGGGCTAAGGGATATGCTTGGTGACTTCCTGAAGTTTAAGCTGTCAGTGCAAAACACCAGCGATTCCAGAATGAAGAAGAATAAAAAACCGGCTAAATCCCGCTGATTCACCGACTCAATTCAAACAAACTACCCGCGAGATATATATCCTTCTGCACACTCGAAAATGGCTTCACGCCATTGTACTTTTTACCTTTGGTATGATTTTCTACGGTCGAATTTTCGAGGTCGATTTTTATCTCGTCGCCCGACACGATGTCCGAATCTAGAATCCCGTCGACCTCAATAAGTGGAAGGCCAGCGTTGATGGCGTTTCTCTTATATATCGCACCGAAACTTTCTCCCACAATCGCCGATATCCCCAGGCTCCTGAAGCAATCTACCGCGTGCTGCCTCGACGATCCCCCGCCAAAGTTATGTCCGACAACCAGAATATCGCCTTCCTTAACTTTACCCGGAAAATCTTCCCATCCTTCCAGATTTCCAAGCGCGTATTGTCCCATCTCCGAAATAGTTGTTACCGCGAGATGAGCGTTGTGATAAATCTGGTCGGTGTCGACATTATCCAGACGTCCGCCGTCGCTGTCACGAAGCACCCAGCATTTTCCTGTAATCACCATAGGTTTACTCATAGCAGCACCTCCCGCGGATCGATCAACTGGCCTGTTATAACCGCAGCGGCAGCTGTAGCCGGAGAGCCAAGCCAGGTCGATCCCTTGCCCTGCTTGCCCTTGTAATTCCTGTTCGACGTCGAGATCTGTACTTCCCCGGTTCCTGTCATCCCGACCTGCCCCGCGGCGCATCCACCGCATCCGGGCGACTGAATTATCGCTCCTGAAATGAAGAAATCCTGGAGCAGGCCTTTTGCGAGAATATCCGAGTAGACTTTTCTGGTGGCGGGGACGATCTTGAATGATTTCGCGGTCGCGAGCTTTCTGTCTTTCATCACATTCTTCGCGTCCTGCATGTCAGTTATGCGTCCGTTGGTGCAGCTTCCAAGAAATCCCGTATCTATTCTCTGTCCGGTTACTTCGATTACCGGTACAATATCGTTGGGTGAACCGGGACGTGCGACAAGCGGAGGCAGGTCGTTAATGTCGAATTCAATTTCTTCCGCGTACTGGGCATTTTCATCTGCCTTTACATCTTCCCAGCTGCCCATTTGAATTCTGCGTCCGGCCAGGTCAAGCAGCTTGCTGTGCGGTGGAAAGAAGCTGATAATCGCGCCCATTTCAGTTGCCATGCTCGCGATGGTTACCCGTTCTTCTATGTGCATTCGATCGACAGCGTCGCCATAGTATTCGACTGCCTTGCCGAGAAGTTTTTTTGTGCCAAGCTGCCCGGCAAGAAACAGCGCAATATCTTTAGCTGTTGTGGGAAAATGATGTCTTCCGGTCAATGTTATTTTTACAGTCTCGGGGACTTCGAACCACGTGTACCCGTTCGCCCATATGAACGCGGTGTCATAGTCGCCCATTCCCTGCCCGAATGCTCCGATAGCACCGAGAATGTTCATGTGGCTGTCGGTGCCGATCGCTGTCATTCCCGGACGGACCAGCCCGTCTTCCATTACCACATGCGATCCTATACCGGCCTCGATATCGAACACCTCGACATCGTGCTTGACCGCGAACATCCTGCACTTGTGTTGATTATCCGCGAATCCGATCGTAGTCGCGGGAGCGTTGCAGTCGAAAGTGAACTTGCTTTTTTCCTTGTCCTTGACCGGAGCGTCGGGATAGTGTTTTTCAAGGTGCTCGACAACATTCGCGCCGCCGAAATCGCGGGCGAGACGTGTGTCGATATTGATCCAGACAGTACGTCCCGGTTCGACTTTCTCGCTGTCGTCGCGGAGATGCGTCTGGAAGATTTTTTCAATAACAGTATTAGGCATGGTTTTAATTACAGGCGAAAATGTACCACACATTAAATATAATGATACGGACGATGAATTATGCCATAAACGAGGTGAGGTATAAAGCGGTAAAATTCATGTGTAGCAGCAACGTGAGAATGTCCCCTTCGGGCTAAATAGAAATGTCCCCTTTAAGATGTGGGGATGAAGAAGGAGACGTTAACATTGAGCGCAAAGGAGCGTGATCGGCTACGGCTGATCCACGAAGTGGGGCGTAGGCA
>DASWIV010000060.1:0-4737 GCA_036397475.1 bacterium | reverse complement strand
CTGGTATTCGATTGCGTCTAATTTCAGAAATCCGACTTTACACCCCTGATCAGGATGATCAGACTCCCAGCCTGTCTGGATTTCAACCGCATGGTAAAGATATGCAGTGCCACTTGAAAGCGATTCTGATCCCGGGAACCTCCAGCGCGGCGCTGGTGTGCCATCTTCCTTTAATGACGTAATGATCCACCTTGTTCCCTGGGGCGATTGGGAACCATCATTAAATACAACCAGTGTCCAGTCTGTCATGATTTCCTCCTATATAAGCAATGTCCGGAAACAATTATTTCCGGATGAAATTCAGATGGATTCGATACCCAGTTCAGGTTTATAAAATTTAACGCTGGTGGAACTTGTTATTGAATAACATTTTCAGTTTCGAATGTCAATTATTTAAGGATGTAGTTAATTTAAAGGTTACTTATCCCTGGAAAGCGCAAGGATAATAGTTCGTATTTTTATATATAATCATGGTAAAATTCATTTTCAATATTTCTGCGATCCCTGCGGGGAATCTGTACTTTTGAAAGCTCCATTAAATTCAATACTACGGCAGGGGCAATTACAAAACGATATATACAAAGGCGGCTGCAAATGAAATTTCTGCATATCATCGTTCTATTACTCGCTTTCGGGATTTTTGGATGCAGCGGTAATCCCGTTACTCCGGAACAAATTGCTCCGGAAACAGCTCGAGGAACGGGCGGTCAATCGAATCATCGGCTGCTGGGGTATACCGAATTTTCAATTGATGCCCTGACCGGTGAGGTTGAACTCATTCCAGCGAGATTGTCGGAATTTCATCTTAATGTAACCGGCATCCTCAATAACACAATGGGGATCGGTGTAGCGGGTGTACCGGGGGAGCATGATCCGCCGAACGGAATATTCACATTCGATATAACACTGACTCATCCGTTGTCAGCGCCCCAGTTCTGCGGATTCGATGTACGTGGAATACTCATCACACCAGGTACGCTTTCTGTTGGAGCCCTTTTATTCGCGGACCCGGCAAAAGGTGAAACACGTCTGATGAATGCCGATGGATATACGAGGTGGTGGAATCCGTCGGAATTCACTGAACCGGGACTGTTTGGATATACGCAGGGAAATCTCACGGGGACATCGTCGGATCTGCTGACTGCGACGGTTAATCCTTACAAATATTTCGCGGATATTCTTCCGGAAGAAAGCAATTTATCGCTGGTACAGAATACCCCGATCACCGATCCGCAAGGGCGTGGGATATTTACGGCGGGAGAATCAAACACGAGAAGGTATCGCATCAGGTTTCCGTTGAATCCGGGTCCGGTAATCAGGTTCGGGTATGCGGTGGATGCGTCGTGGGTCGCGCCGGATGTAAATCCGCCGACTGATATCCCCAATGATTTTCCTATTTCAGCCAATCAGCCTGAGGCGTTCAATATTGTCGCTGTTCCGACATTGAACACGCTTTATTTCGATTCTGAGTCGGGGGTCGGGGGAGGAATTTTGAGGATGGCGATCAATGTCCATGACTGGCAGGGGCTTGAGAGCGGGGATATAGCAAATGAGATTGAAATCGTGAGGATTTTCTCGCCTGATTTATTTTCAGGTGGAATGACAGCTGAATTTGTGGATGAGCAGTCGACCAAGGCTAGATATTCAATCGATATCGGCCAGGCCGCGGTCCCGGCGAGTAACGATACAGTCGCACTGGCAATACGTGCCGGGTCGAACGATGGTCCGACATATGACCAGGGATTCGGTGCTGCTCCAGACGGGAATGTATCCGCGTGGACAGTCCTGGACCTGGAAATCCCCGATCCGGTATGCGAAATTGATACTAACAATGATTTTCCGGAGGCTGAGGACCTTCCGATGGGGGATGGTGTGGCTGGAAAGGTATGCGACCCGGACGATCAATCTGATTATTACAAATTTACAGAAGATCCGGGAACCAGGGCTTCGGGGCTGATTAAGTTATTCATGGAAGCGGAGTCGTCGCAGCTTGAACTCTGGAACGATAATTCATCACCTGAATTGATCGACTCGATCGATGTATCGGGCGGGAGTGCATCGCTCAATCTTGAAGATTATTTTCTTACGCCGGGAATTTATTATGTTCGTGTCGTGACGCAGAACGGGACACAGGTGGGTGTTTATTATCTGGATGCGCAGGATATGGAATTGATTGACCTGGCGGCTTTGAATCCTGTCGAAGTTACTCCGGATGGCCTTTATTACTCACCGAATTTCGTATGGCTTCATGATAATTATGCGATTTCATCGGGCTGTTGGGGAGTATGGGTCCATGATGTATCGGACTGGTCGAATCCGGTTCTGGTGTCGGAATTACATATGGGTAACCGTACCTCAGTTTCGAGAGCAGGTTTTTATTATCCACTTATCGCCATGAAGTATGAGACCCCAGCAAAGGATGGCGCAGCGATTATTGACATGACCGATCCCGAAAATCCGGTTCTTGATACGGATTTATTCATTGAAGCTGACGTCGCGAATATCGCTGTATGTTCACAATATATTGCAGTACTTATAGAAACTCTTCCGAATGAATTTCAGATAAAATTATACTCATATACCACAAATCCAATTTCACTGAACCATGAATCAACGATTATAGCTCCAATGTCTTCAAAGGTTTTAACATTTCTGGGGCCTGAAGGATCAGAGACGCACTTGGTGTCAGGATCTACTACAACCCTGGATTCCTGGGATATAACCGATCCAACAGCTCCAGTGAGTACCGGCTCAATAACGACTGGACGCGATTGTGTGGATGTATCCTACCACGATGGCTACATAGCGTCACTGTCCAGGGATATAACTGATTTTTATGCGGCATTGTACACGCAGGATACAAGCGACATACTTCTCGCTGGCGAAAAATTGTTATCCAAGAATTTTGGGTTTGAAATAGTCGGCTCAGGGGATTACCTGTACGTCGCAGGCGGGAATAATGGACTTGGTATTATTAATGCGACAGATCCTATGGCGATGGCTGAAGAATCGTGGATCGAGGAAGCCAGGTATTTTAATGGGGTTGCCATGGATGGAGTGAACGGGATAATAGTCAGTCCCGAGATTGGATTCATGACCTTTGACGCGACAACCACTGCTCCTCCAGCTATCCTGTTCAATGAGACAAAATTCACAGTCGAAGTAGACAATCCGGCATTCGCGGGAGATTATCTGTTCATTGCAGATATCAGTGAAGGGGGCGGCGAACCGATTTACACAATTGACATATCAGATCCTGAGAATGCATTTATCGCCGCTGAATTTTTATTTGATAAACGACCAACGGATATGGTTGTTTATGATAATTACCTGCTGATTTCAACTTTTTCAACTTTCATATATTCTTTTAATATAAGCGATCCATTAAATATTACTTTAGCTGACTCTCATGACCTTGGAGAAGTCAGCAGGAGCATGGATCTTTTAGATAACAATCTCTACCTTTCAGGTGACAGCAATCAGTATGCGATAGTGGATGTGACTAATCCTGAGGTACTTATAGAAGTCGTAAAAACTCCAATAGCTAACACATATAGAGAAATTGAGGTCACTGATGAAGCATTATATGGGCAATCCAATTCACAACTAGTAGATTTTTATGATATGGCAAATCCCCTGGCTCCTGTGCTTTCTACATCGTACGATGTGGGTCCGGGAAATATAGCGTCGAGTATTGAAAAAGTTGGCGACTACCTCTATGTTGCAGGATTGAGCGATTTTCACGTATTGGATATTTCAAATCCATTGGCTCCAGTCCAGACTGATACCATCATGCTTAATATTAATTCCACTTATTTGGGAACAGACGGCCTGGTAGCGGCTGTGGATGAATCCGGCGGCGGAGTAAAACCTGTCTTCGTATCACTCTGGCCAAGCAATGATATATCAGTTGTTTACGATTTCACTGACTGGACAGCTACTTATGGAAACGCGGAAATAGTTTATTTCAACGGCTACATGTATTTCTTGACCCAGACCGGTTTGAGGATCGTGGACATGTACTGAAGCTTTCTTAATAATCAGTAATAGAAATTTTGATTCGGCAGGCAACCTGAGGCAGCAGATAAAAAAAGCCTGCTGGATGTTACTCGCAGCGGGCACCCTGACTAATTCTACACTCACTCATTTATCTCGATAGATGGACTGTTGCTTTTAATTTCGGTATTTTCATCCGACGAACCCGCCAGGGTGTATGAACCAAGGACAGAAAAGTCTTCCGTGACCGCGCGCACCTGAGCGATAGCTTCCCTTACATCCGGCTCCGACTCATGCCCTTCGATATCGATAAAGAACGCATGGCCTCGATTTACACGACGCGACGGCCTGTTTTCAACCCTGATAATATTTACGCCGTTTTTTTCGAATGGGGCAAGTGCGTGATAGAGGCTTCCCGGACGGTTTCTGAGTGAGAACGTTATGCTGGTCCGGCAATTTTCGGATGGGGAGGTCCCATTTGATGAGAACGGTCCACAGACCTTGACAATTTCGCTGAACAGGGATTTGATCCTGGAATCGGGGAGGGGACCTTCATTGAAGGACACTGCTGTATCTATATTATTAATGTCCTTTACAAGAGAAAATCCCCCGTGCCCGTTACTGCGTCCATTCAGGCTGATTTCCTGTACCGTGCGGGCACGCAAATTGAGCAGGCGCACAATTTCGGCGTCGATTCGCTCGATCTCGCGTCCGAGTTCCTTCATGTCGGTTGTCTGAATT
>DASWIV010000059.1:0-11538 GCA_036397475.1 bacterium | reverse complement strand
TGACGACAGTAGCGCCGTTTCTGCACTTTCTTGGGTTAATTCCTAAATCGCCGACTCCCCTCGACGCCACCAGCCGGATATAAGCCCTGTCGTAATGCTCGTTTTCCTGGCAAACCTTGATTATCTGCGTCTTGAGGGACTCACGGTCCATTCCTATGTCGATTCTCGTCACCAGTAATGAATCGAAGAATCTGTCTATATGCTCACTGAATCTGAATATTCGTCCGTTGTAAATCCGGATTCCTTCGAACACCCCGTCCCCATATAGAAATCCGTGATCGTATGCGTTTATCGACGCTTCGTCCTTATCGAATAACTTTCCGTTAACCCAGGTTTTAATGCCCATGCGGAACTCCTTATGTCCCGGCTTTTCAAGGGGTACGTGGAAGGAAATCGCTGCAGATTATTCTGGTTGCCGGGACTAGAGTATAACATAATGATTAAATCAGTCTCAAACAGAAATAATGATTTTTCCCGAAGATGGTGTATAATATTCCGGTACCAGGGAAAGATATTAACTTTACGAAAAAGTCAGAAAATGAATCATATTATATGTGGCTGTACGCTTGTGAAGAAAATTATTTAACTTAGGTTAAATACTTGCACGTGGACAATAAGTCTTTTATAATTTATATAACGGCGATGGTAGTGAACTGGAGACCTTATCCTTAAATTAGTTTGCTTTGGTTAACAGGACAAAGGTGAACATTTTACAGGTAAGGAAAAATTTTGTAACGGGGACAATACCCCGGGGGTTTCCTGACATATGTTTGAAGCATATCCGATTACCAAAGAAAAGCGGGTTGCTATTATCTCGCTTTCTAATCCATTTAATATCGGGGCTCGACACCTTAATTCCGTCACCAAGGTCAACGGCTACGACAGCCACATGATTTTTGTAGGCGATTTCCAGCACAACGATATCCTCCCTCCTTCCGAAGAAGATCTCAACATGCTTATCGAACTCATTCAAAATGAGATCAAACCGGACGTGCTCGGTATATCGGTCAGCTGCTCAAGCTTTTACAAGGCAGCAAGCTGGATCACCACTGAACTCAAGAATCGTGGTTTCAACGGTCCGATTGCCTGGGGCGGAATTCATGGAATTCTATGTCCCGAAGAATGTGTTAGATTTGCCGACATCGCGTTCACCGGCGAAGCCGAGAATGACTGGACCGAGTTCCTCCACCGTGTGGAAACCGGTCAGGACTGGTCAGATCTCGGCGGAACCTGGACAAGAGACGCTGAAGGCAATTTACAGAATAACGGCGCTGGCGATACCGAGGAAGACCTGGACACTGTCCCCTTCCCCGATTACGACAACGACCGTAAGTATCTCATCAAGAATGGCGTTCTCGACAAAACCGAGCCGTTCCTGAAGCAGTGCGACTCCGTATTCGTCCTTTCAAGTAGAGGATGCCCGTTCCACTGCACATTCTGCGCAAGCCCGCTGATGCTTAAAGACCATCTCAAGGGCGACCGCAGCGGTAAATTCGTGCGCCAGCGGACAGTCAACAACGTCATCGGCGAAATCAAGTACATCGAGGAAGCCATTCCGAATTTCGCGGCTGTCCGCGATGCCACTATCAACTTCGGCGACGATGTCTTCGTACTGAAAATCGACTGGGTCCGCGAATTCACCAAAGCATATTACGATAACTTCACCCGTCCTTACTGGTGTTACTTCCACCCCAATACGGTGAAAAAGGACATTGTCGAAACTCTCGCGCAGTCCGGACTTAAATACGTCGACATGGGCGTCCAGTCAGGTTCCGAGAGAATCAGGACCGAACTTTTCGACCGGACCGACAACGACAAACGAATCCAGAAGGCGGTTAACATCCTTCATGACGCCGGTGTGAATATCGTAATGGATGTCATCACCGACAATCCATTCGACACCGAGGAAGACAAGAAAATGGCTCTTGAATTCTTCCTCTCACTCAAGCGGCCGTTCATGCTCAATTACCTCTCCATGATCATGTTCCCCAAGGTACGGTTTACCGACCGCGCCATGGAAGCCGGACTTATCAACGAGAACGATATCGAGCAGAACAGGATGAAGGTTTTCGAACAGTGGGAAACAAAGTTCGACTGGCCCAAGAGGGACCCGGACGAATTATTCTGGATCTCCCTGTTCACCATGACCGGCAAGAAATTTGTGCCGAAGTCGTTGCTGAGGACTCTTCCGAACATCAAATTCCTCAGGAGAAATCCCGCTTTCGTCGTCTGGCTTGCCAAACGCGCGAGCAATGTCGTATGGTTCCAGAAGAGATTGAGAATTTTCTGGACCAGGCTCTGGAAAGGCGAAGTGCGTACGTCAGACATCATGTACAGCCTTCACAAGTACAGGCGTATGGGACTTCCCCAGGAGTAATTTTCAAGGCAGAATATTGGAATTCGCCAGGCAGATAGGTCGGCGATTTATATAGATTAGACCAGATAAGGAGAATGAAAACCGGTAATTTATTTCCGAAAATAGGAATCCCTCAACAAGGGTGAGACCGACTTCAGGATAATTTTACCGGTCAACCTGCAAAGGATAAATTTAGTTATGGCTACAAATGAGATTAATCGAACTGCAAAAGCAAAAGGTCCCAAGGGACGTCCAGACGCTAACGGCAACATCCCTGACGGATTCTATTTCCATAAAAATCACGGCGTCCTTCCAGAAGCCGTAAAATATTTTGAATTCGATACCGACGCTGTCCCCGGTTATCCCGGTGAAAAAGAGTGGAAGCCGACCAAAAATACCCGCGCTGTACTCATCAGTATGTCGAACGTTTACAACCTCGGCGCACGATGGATCCAGGCTACCGCGATGCACGCCGGCTACGACGCTCACACAATTTTCTTCGGACGCCTCCTCGCCAACGACTACACTCCTCCTACCGAAGTCGACTGGCAGAACTTCGAGAAGGCTCTCAAGGAGATCAACCCGCACGTTATCGGACTTTCAATCGCCTGTACCAGTTACTACAAACTGGCGCTGCAGGTCGACGAGTTCGTCAAGAAAGTCCTGCCCAACGCCATCGTTATCTGGGGATCGATCCACGTCAACGTGTCACCGGACCAGTGCTTTAAGCACAACGACATCCTGTGCCTCGGCGAAGGCGAGCTCCCGTTCATCGAGCTGCTCGACCGCGTCGAGAACAACCAGCCGTACCACGACATCCCGAATCTCTGGGTCCGGACCAAGGACGGTAAAGAGTACAAGAACCACCACCGCCCCGTTATCCGAGACCTCGACAGTGTCCCCTTCCCGATCTGGGACGACAAAAATAAGTGGTACATCCGTAAGGAAGAACTCGGACGTAACCAGGACCCCGCGTTCAAGGAATATTACATCTTCGTAATGACCAACCGCGGATGCCCGTTCCGATGTAACTTCTGCATAAACTCCCTCTACAACGAGGGCGATTTCAAAGATTCGGGCCACAACAAGACCCGGCAGCGGTCTGTCGGCCACGTTGTCGCCGAGCTCGAATCCATGAGAGAAAAATACTGGAACTTCGATAACCTCCAGATTTCGTTCTTCGACGATGTCTTCACCCTCAACGGTGACTGGGTTATCGATTTCGCCGCTGAATATAAGAAAAAGTTCAAGAACCCGTTCTGGTGCTACTTCCACCCGTCCTGCGTACGTGAGGACCTCATGGACGCGCTCAAGGACATCGGACTGAGCCATATCGATATCGGCATCCAGTCCGGAAGCCAGAGGGTTCGCATGAACCTGATGAAACGTCCGGAAACCGACGCTGTAATCCGCAAATCCTGCGACATTATGAAAGAGCGCGGAATCTCGGTCGTCATCGACTGTATCACCGATAACCCGTTTGAAACGAGAAAAGACCTCAACGACGGGCTCGAGTTTTTCCTGAGCCTGCCAGGTCCGTACTCGTTCAACTTCTATTCATTGATTTACTTCCCCGGAGTCCAGTTCACGCAGTTCGCGATGGACGCCGGATATATCGACAGGGACGATGTCGAGGATGTAGCTGGCAAAACACTCGACCAGTTTGTCGCGACATTCGATTACAAGGACCGCAAGCCGATGTACAAGAAGTACATCCCGCTGTTCCATATGGCTGCGCGCCGCGTGTTCACGAAGAATTTCATCCTGTGGCTCGCTTCAAAGGATCTTTTCGAAGATCAGCCTTGGATGCTTTACCGACTGGTCGACCTGCAGAACGTCCTTGATGTACTCCGCAAGATGACCAAGATCCCTGCGAAGATGCGCGAGGGATGGACGTGGAACAGATTTTACGCGCGCATGAAGCTTTATCTGTTGTGGGAGCGGCCCTACAACAAGTAGCAGACGGAGCGAGAGCTACTAAAGGCTCGCTAGTATAAGGTTAAGGAAAACCCGGCGTTCACCGCCGGGATTTTTTTATTAATTTATTTAAAATTCAGGCAATTTATAATTTCATATCTCTAAGCGCATTATCAAGCTCTTTCAACCCCTCATATATCTCCTGAAAGTCCCTTAGTATTTTAGATGGCGCATCGTAATGCAAAGTTGTACCTCCAATATGTGTATGAGCATATCTATTTCGTAATTTCTTTAAGGTTTCCAATTTCCCTTTCAATGTCTCTATTTTCGCTGAGTCCATCTTTCTATCTAATTTCTCAATATTAATCGCTCCAATTACATTTCCAAGCATTTTTTGAAAATGCTTTTTCCATTCAAAACCATAAGTTTTCTCTACGATTTCCTTTCGTAATTCATTTCGCATATTTGAATCCTTAATTTTTCTTATTATGCATCTTTCTACAATGTCATCCATGCTTTCCTCAATCCAACCACATAATTCTAGCAGCGCTAATTTTGAATGAAATTTTAGGCGCTTAGTATTTGTTTCATGCGAATATAATTTATCCAACTCCTCAAGATTTTTCTTAATGTAAGACCTAACGATCATTTTTTAATCTCCAAAAATATCAATCGCAGCTGCAAGCCTCCCTATAACTCTTGCTTTACCGGAAAGGCCTTCACTAAGTCTTTCATCGGAAAACTCTTCATGACTTAGTAATTGTTGATACCTTGTCTTTATTGACTGCGTACTCATTACTTCTAATATTTTAAGATTCTTAGAAATGCCAACAAGTAATGCCTCCAGCACTGTCACCGTTATTTTAGGAGGGTCCTCTGAAAAAACGTCTTGATACAATATTTTTACTGTCTGCTCAAAAATAATCTTCTTCCTGTTTAAGAATCTTTTATCTTCAGTTTGATGATCATCCATGTATTTATTTAAAAAACTTGCAAGCCTCCCTTTATAATTTTTGAGATTATCTTGAAGTGCAAACATTCTTAGGATTATTTCTTGCTTTGTAAACCGATAAGACTCGTTAGGCTTCATCTTGTTAATTTTTCTCCAAAAATCATTTTGGTCTAATTCTTTTATTAAATCGTTAAAAGAACCGGAATATATGCAGTTCCGAATTTCTTGATTATTTAGCTTTGTACCTCCGGTGTTCAAGCGATGGAAGATCATAAATAGATATCTTTTATGATTTTCTTTTGAATAATCACACCTTAATACAGTAATAGGAAGTGTAAGATTCTCAACTCGTTCTAAATAGCTATAAAGTTTCGATTCTTTGTCATGAAATAATTTAACTTCTTTGCCAGATAATTTTTGGTCAATATCATCTAATCTCGATAAGCTCTGCATTTCACCCGACAGGAAATTTTTAATTGTTGCCATTCGCTGTAATCCATCTATTACTTGCCATTTTCGTGTTTTATAATCTAGACTAAAGCACATGCTAGGAATTGGGAGGGCCTTAACAAGAGAATCTATAAATCTGGTTTGATCTGGCAATTTCCAGATTACATCTCGCTGAAATTCTGGTTGAATTTCTAGATTACCAGATTCAACCATTCTATATAAATCAGCGCATGACCTTAATTCATTAAATGCTACAATATCCGGAGGCGGTAATTCCGCCATGTCTTCTTCATACTGCAAATTTTGCTCTTGTTCTTCTATTTTCTTCTTTTTCTTCATTTTTTTCCCCAAGAATTTTTAAAAAGCTATTATATCAGAAACAAAGTATTAAATTAATTAAGATAAGTTGAGACTAGGATACTCCCCCGGGTGTCCGCTACAAACGGAGCTTGTGGCGGATTCAGCCATTCCCGGCGAATGGCTCGCCGGGCCACAAATTCCACAATCCGCCACAAGCTCCGCCTGCAGCGGGCAGCCGTACTACAGCATATTCCATATTGACCCTGCCCCTCCCCACGGTTATAATCCGACAAGCCCGAATCATGCCAGAGGTTCCCCCATATGGCTTCATTTACAGGACGTAGTGTCATCTCCATGCGCGACTTCACGCGCGATGAGATCCTGCACGTGCTCGACGTCACCGCCGAGATGGACACTCACCCGCTCAAATACGCCGACGCGCTCAAGGGCAAGATCATGGCCGCGTGCTTCTTCGAGCCTTCCACCCGTACGCGCCTCTCCTTCGAATCCGCGATGCTGCGTCTTGGCGGCACGGTGATGGGATTCGCCGATCCGGGAGGCACGTCAGCGAAGAAAGGCGAGAGCCTTGTCGACAGCATAAAAATTGTCGAGTCGTACTCCGACCTGATCGTGATGCGACATCCGGTCGCCGGCTCATCGCGAATCGCGGCAGAGATCGCGCACATCCCGATTTTGAACGGCGGCGACGGCGCGAACCAGCACCCGTCGCAGACCTTCCTCGACCTGTACACGATCCAGAAGGAAAAAGGCACTATCGAGGGCCTGAAGGTCGGGTTTATGGGGGATCTGAAGTACGGGCGGACAGTTCACTCGCTCGCCCACGCGCTCGGCAAATTCAACGGCGAGCTTTACTTCGTATCGCCGAAAGGGCTGGAGATGCCGACCGACGCGCTCGAGGAGCTTGTCAGGGACGGTGTCAGGTTCAGGGAGTACGCGAATTTCGAGGATGCGAAAGGCAACCTGGACATCCTCTACGTCACCCGCATACAGCGTGAGAGATTCGGTACAGAGCTCGATTACGACAAGGTGCGGGAAGGATACAACATTTCGAAAAAATTCCTGGAGGGCTGCAATCCGGAGCTGAGGATTTTACATCCGCTTCCGAGGGTGGATGAGTTATCGTCGGAAGTCGACAGCACTCCCCACGCGGTTTACTTCAGGCAGGCGGCGAACGGAATCCCGACACGTATGGCGTTAATAGCACTTGTGATGGGGGTTGTAGAATGACTGAGAAAAAGAAACATACCCGGACAATCTCCCAGATCGAGCGTGGCACGGTTATCGACCACCTGAACCCGAATGTGGTGTTCCAGATCGTAAGGATACTTGATATCGACGACGACACGGAGGAGCAGGTGACTGTCGGGACAAATCTGTTCAGCAAGCACATGGGAAGGAAGGGCATAATTAAAATCGGGAACCGGTTTCTCGACCAGGACACGATCAATAAGATCGCGATCATCAGTCCGAACGCGACAGTGAGCAATATCGATAATTATGAGGTAGTGCAGAAATTCAATGTGGAGATCCCGGAGGAAGTGGTGAGCGTTATCACGTGCCCGAATCCGAACTGCGTGACGAATTCCGAGGGTGTCGCGACCAGGTTCCGGCTTGTGGAGCGGGATCCGATCCTGATGTTGTGCACGTACTGCGAGCGGTACATACGTGAGAACGAGATAGAGATCACCTGATGCAATGTCCATGCGTAAACGACTAGATCCGGAAAAATCTCCTCTTAAAAACCCTATCCGCGAAGATACTCCGCTATCGATTTACGTCAATAAATGGCACCACCGGTTGTATTATGAGATCGGGTGGTTCAGATGTTACTGGCTGGAAGCGGTTGGGCTTATTTTTGTGGTCGGACTGATTTTCTGGCGGATGAATTTCGAGGATAAGGGGAACTGGACATTTGATGGAAACCTTGAGAAATATTCGGTTGGAGCGCTTCTGATTATTTTTCTGTTGACCAGGTTTCACCTGGCAGCAATTCCGTCGATTGTCGCGTCGTACGATACGAAAGGCGATATCTACGATCATTACAAACTTACGTTGACACCGGGAAAGGATCTTGCGCAGGCATTAATCATTCACTCTTTTTACAAGTGCGCCGTACCTATGGCGTTTTTGATGACAATAGAATCGGTTTTTTACTTCTGGGCTATATCGACATTTCCATTGACCCCGGAGACCTATTTAAACATTCCGTTCCCGCTGATAGCGTACCTGATGCTGGGAATGGCCATGAGTGGGATGAGTACAGTCGGATTTCTGATAAAAAATAATATCACCGGAATTTATCTTGGCACTATCGTACCCATTATATTGATGGCATTAGCCGCGGGTCCGGGATATATCAGGGATTTTTTTGAGAACTTCGGAATGCCGGTTATATCTTTTACAGGGACTCATCCCGTTACATTTTTTCTCAATCCGGAAAACAGGATGGCGTACTCAGGCGCGGGGATGTCGAGGCAGGGCTTAACCACACAACCGGGAATAGATCCGTCGCAGATTCTCTCGATGGCGATCTGGCTAATGGTATTTTCCTGTGTGGTGTGGATAGGGATCTGGATCTATTTGAAAGTACGAATCCCTCCCCCAGTGCATGGGATAAACGACCTTCAATGATATAATTGATTCGCAGTCCGTAACTTGGGAAGGTGAACCGCTGTGGGTAGATTTTTAATTCCCTTACTTGTAGCCGCTATTATCGGGATTGGATGTTCGTCGGGAGATAAAACTCCCGTCACGCCTGACTTATCCCAGACCCCAAAAAATCTGCAGTTTGAAACCAATCGCTATTTGTGGGGGATGTTCGATATCACGATCGATCCGGTTGCGAATACAGCCGAAGTTGTTCCTGTACGACAGGTGTCGGACCATTTCAATATATTGAAATTTCTGGAGAAGGGACCGTGTACTGATTGTCTGAAGATCACCGATTTAACCCCTGGTCCTGCAGGTGTTAGTGTTGATGTTGAAATTACGCATCCATTTCCCGGGACGAATTTTTACGGATTTGATGTGAGAGGGGTAGCGATTTTTGAAGGGAGTTATTTTTATCCGGAAGCTGGAGTAACAGCATCAGAACCTGCACTGGGAGACCCGTCGGTTTCTAATCCTGACGGATACACAACTTTATATAATCCATATACTGAAGGAAGCGGCCCAGGCGGATTGCAGGGATTTTACAAAGGCAAACTGGCATCAGACGATATTCCATTCAACATATTGAATCCGTTCATATCATATTCTTCTCCACTCCCCAATCCACGCAATCTTTTCAGGCCGGGCGAAAAAATTACTGAAACATTCAGCATCTACAATCCGGATGGAGGAAAGATCTCATTCGGGTACGCAATCGATGCGTCGTGGGTACCGCCAACTACTACACCAGTAACAGATCCGGAGAATGATTTCCCGGTCTCGGCAAACTCCCCTGAACCCAGGGTAATCTCATTTGCCGGTACCGATCCTTCATTACTCACAACCCATGGCAATACAAAGCACTATATTGTTCAGATTGAAGACTACCAGGGATATAATTCGCATTATCCCCCGATGGTTGAGGCTCCAGATCTGTTCGAAGGAAGGATAGAAGCAGATTTTATATCTGACTTCGGTATGTATTCAACCTGGGACGTAAACGTGAGAAATGAAAAATTCGCGCCATCCGGAGTCCATAATCTACTTATCTCGGTAGAGGATAAAGCCAATGATTCATCACCTGCTTACCTTGACCTCACGGGATACCAAATTGTCAATTTGTATGTAACTCCTGGCGGATGGGTTAACACCTACGGCGCTGGCCAGCAGGATTACGTGCGTGGAACAGCATTTGATCAGGACAACAATACACTTTACATAACCGGGCAATTTATTGACACTGTCGATTTTGATCCAACTGAAAATTTTGACGAACGTTCGGCAGCAGGCAACAGTGATGCATTCATTCAAAAACTCGATGAGAATGGAAATGTAATCTGGACACGCACGTGGGGCGGTCAATGGTGGGATTCGGGTGAGAGTGTCGCATTAGATCAGGGCGGAAATATCTATGTTGCCGGATTTTATATCGGTCCTGCCGATTTCGATCCGACAGATGAAGTAGAAGAACATGAAGGATATGGCGACTGGGACAGTTTCATTGTCAAGTACAATCCAAATGGAGAACTTATCTGGGCACGGACATGGGGTGCGTCGATCTGGGATAAAGCACTGGATGTGGCAGTATCGTCGGATGGAGTCTACGCTGCCGGATTTTTCAGGGGGACGGGGGATTTAGATCCTGGACCTGATATAGATAACCATGAAGCTAATCCGGGTGCCAGTTATCTGACCAAATTAGACCTGGATGGAAATTATCTATGGTCGCGCTTATGGGCTGGTGATGGGGAATATGACGATGTCGCTTACGGTGTCACATCTACAAATGACAATCAGGTTTATGTTACCGGCGTATTCGATGGGACAGTTGATCTGGACACTGGCGCAGGAACAGATTCACATACCACTCCCAACCTTTACAACGATGTGTACATCAGCAAATTCGATGGGGATGGTGTTTTCCAGTGGGGAGCGGCGTGGGGCGGAGACTATGACGACTGGGGATATGCGATCGCCTGCATTTATAATGCGGTTTATGTCACTGGCGATTACGGCGTTACAGTAGATTTCGATCCGGGTCCCGATGTTAATGAATTTACAGCTGAAGGCGAAAGGGATGTATTCCTGAGTAAATTCAATCCCGACGGCGAGTACCAGTGGACAAAATCCTGGGGTGGAGACGCGATTGTTGGAAATGACAATGATATAGGCTACGGACTGGGCATTAATATCGAAGACGGGCATGTCTATGTAGCAGGTATATTTTATGGCAGTGTGGATTTCGATCCGGGAGAATCCGTGTTCCTGCAGGAATCTAATGGTCAAGCTGACTTTTTCCTGAATGTTCTGGATTCAGATGGAAATTATTTATGGTCGAGTACTTTCGGCGGTCCAATGGATGATTATGGATGGTGTGTAGCAGCAGATCTGTTTGGAAATGCGTATACGGGCGGAGCATTTGCAGATTCAGTTGATTTTAATCCCTATCCGGAAGATTATATTATCGAATCAAATGGTAACCTCGATGGATATCTGCTGAAAGTAATGGATGGCGGCGGGTGGTAATCGGTCACAAGATTGGAATCCAGGTGTTTAGATCGTCCAGGTCATTTTCTGGATCATAAAAACGGATGACCTCATCTTCTTTGATCCCATATGTAGTCAGGAATCCCTGATTGGTGACCCAGGGAAATGCAATAATCGTGTAAGAATTGAATTCAGGTTGGACAGCTGAATTATTGACTTCCCACGTTAGATTGTAAACTTCTATAAGGTTTTCCGGCGTCCCGAAGTTCTTCGAAAGTACCATATGATCATGATTCACTCGTTTCCCTGTGTTCCAGCATTGATGCGGCGAGATTTTTCAGTATAACTTTAGCTCGTGACATCGTTACGGCACGATTAGCGCCATATCCAAATGCATCAGGGCTTA
>DASWIV010000058.1:0-9096 GCA_036397475.1 bacterium | reverse complement strand
TGTTTTACCTGGAGTCGGGTGGCATGGGACTCCTGGCCGGATTATTCGCGGGGTTTTTCGGAGTTGGAGGAGGAGTGGTTTTCGTACCGACCGGAGTTCTCCTCGGAGGCCTTCCCCAGCATATCGCCCAGGGGTCAAGCTTCACGGCGATCCTGCCAACGACGATAATGGGAGCGATTGTTTACTGGAAAAACGGGGAAATTTCCAGAAAGCTACTTAAGTGGTTGATTCCGGGAGCGCTGGTCGGAGCTGCGGCAGGTTCGTATATTGCCGCCCTGATTCCAAGTAACTGGCTGAGGATCATATTCGCGATTTACCTGTTGTATACGGGCGCAGGAAGCTTTTTGCCGGCGACGAGAAGAAAAAAAACAGATTGAAAGTTTCCATATTCTCTTATAAATATAATTCGTATCATCCATTCAGCTGGTGATCCAATGACTACTGGATATTTCCTTCCATTTTTAATTATTCTATTTTCAGTCACCCCGGTATTCGGACAGAACAATCAGGTTACGAATATTGAAGATCTCTACGAGCAGCGCGAGATCGAATCGATCCAGAATCTGCTGGGACGGTTCGAGGCGTCATTCAACAATCGGGATATCGACGCCCGAATGGCACTCTGCCTGGACAGTTACCAGGAATACGCGTTTGAATTCGGGCGTGTCCAGCACATGCGGGACTACGATACCGTCAAGCGCGAAACCGCAGGATACTGGCGATCGATCAGGTCCATGAGTTATTCGCTGGACGAGATCGAGATCAACCTGTCAGGCCCAATGGCTCAGGTGAGAGCGTCGACGACTCACCTGACTGAGACCGACAGGCACAGGTCGGTTGTGAATTTTTCGCTGCTTAAAATAAACGGCAGATGGTGGATTGCATGGGATTCGTACAATATAATTCGACGCTACGAGGAGTAAGCGCCGGAAAATATTTATGAATGACGAATCCAGACCACTATTAATCGTTAACGCACACCTTTTTGACCCATCGAATGGACTCGACGAAAAAGGCGATGTTTATATCGAGGATGGGCTGATTGCAGCAATTAATCCGGGAGAAAAAGCCGGTGTCGAAATTTTCGACGCGAAAGGGAAGTGCCTGTTTCCGTCGTTCTGCGATGTCCACGTCCATTTCCGCACTCCCGGACAGACACACAAGGAAGATATCGATTCAGGATCGATGGCAGCGCTGGCGGGAGGGTTCACGTCTGTCATTCAAATGCCTAACACGAATCCCGTCATTGATACGCCTGAGCTTGTAAGGTCGATCACACGTAATTCACCAATTGATACATATGTTCTCGCCGCGATTACTGAAGCGAGCGGTGCTAAAGTGATGAACGACCTCAAATCGCTTCAGGAAGCCGGCGCTCCCGGGTTTACAGACGACGGGCGTCCAGTGACAGATCCCGAATTCATGAAAAAAGCACTGGAATTTTCAGCTGAGACCGGGTGTATGATAGCGAGCCATTCAGAGGATTTTTCGGTTGGCGAGTTTGGAGCGATTCGACCGGGGGAAATTGCGGATGAGCTCGGCGTGAGGGGATGGGCGCCTGAGAGAGAATCGAACATGGTAGGACGTGACTGTCAACTTGCGATAGAAACTGGCGGTCACTTACAGGTCTGCCATATTTCCGCGACACAGTCTGTCGAGTTTGTGAGGAAGGCGAAATCGGAGGGAGTAAACGTTACCGCCGAGGTGACACCTCATCATCTTGTACTTACAGTGGATGCGGTAATTGAATTCGGTACAAACGCGAAGATGAATCCGCCTCTTGGTACAGAAAAAGACAGGCAGGTTTTAATCGAGGCTCTAAAGGACGGCACAATCGATTGTGTAGCGACCGACCACGCTCCCCATTCGCCTGAAGAAAAATTTGTTGATCTTGGCAAAGCGCCGTACGGCGTTATCGGCCTCGAGACATCTTTCCCGGTATGTTACACGCACCTTGTAAAGACTGGACGATTGTCGCTATCAAGATTGATTGAAGCGATGGCGATACGTCCGAGGGAGATTTACTCTCTTCCCAAAATTGGAATATATGAAAAATCACCTGCGGACCTCACTCTTGCCGATCTTGAGAATGACTACGTGATTGACCAGGAACGGTTTTACTCTAAGTCGAGAAACTGTCCGTTCGCGGGTGAAACGGTACTCGGGAAAATTCTCATGACCTTCCACAATGGAATCATTCAGTACAGGGTTGATGGATAATGACTGACTATTCCGAACTCAGAAACAAAAAAGTGATCGCTGTCTGTTGCGGATCTATGCCGTCGGACGCGGAGAAAAAACTCGCTTATGAAACCGGGAGGGAAGTCGCGAAAGCCGGGGCGATCCTAGTCTGTGGCGGACTTGGCGGAAGTATGGAGGAAGCGTGCAGGGGAGCGAATGAAGAGGGCGGAATTACGATCGGGATTTTGCCGACATATGAAAAGGATACAGCGAATGATTATGTCGATATCGTGATTCCAACCGGACTGAGCCATGCGAGGAATACGCTGGTGGTATCGTCGGCGGACGGTGTGATCGGTGTGGGCGGAAGCTGGGGGACATTGTCGGAGTTATCTATAGCGATACCGCTTGGAAAAATTGTGGTGTCACTGGACGGGTGGAATCCGGAGTCGAAGTATGCAAAAAAGCCTGGGATAAAGGTCGCGGAAACGCCTGAGGAAGCGGTGAGGCTTGCGTTGGGTATGTAGCCCGGGGATCCTTTTTCGCATGATGATCTTGACGCTTTCAATAAATTACAGGCGCAAAAGAATCCCGGTACTGATCTGACAGAATATATTCCTGGATTCCATTCCCTATGACCTTTATCCTTGTGTCAGGAAAAATCTTCGGAAACCTTAGCCCGGGCTGATTGTATTGAGTTGGTTGCTGTATTTCATTTCCCGACTGGAAGTCGGTGATCCGACCGGCGGGACGCCAGTGCTCCATTAATTCCTCAATTTGCGTGTGGTTGATGGCTGGTCTGTTTTGAAGCGGCGTTTGAGGCCTGATGTCGCTGTACGTGTGGCCTCATCCTCGTAGTGCCTCTTGATCATGTCGATCAGATTTTGTAGCACCATCATGTGCACGATATTCCTTGCGCCGCCAGGAACAGGTGTGATAGTCCCCGCGACAGACATCGCCGATTGAAAATCGCAGTCACCCGACACCTTTCCCCTCGCGAATTTATATCCCATATCGATCACTGTCGAGCCGCGTTGTATCCGGCTGCCACCGAGCCAGCCGGGCTGGTTCGCCCAGGAGATAATGGCCTCCCCATCGGGATTGATAGACCCTTCGGAAGTGGGCAGGTCTTCATCGAGAACCCGCTGCCGGGATTCCTTGTCAGAGCTGCTGAAATTTTCCCATCTAAGGAGATTTACCGAGCAGCCTTTCTCGAAAAGATATCCGGCGAGCATCTTAACCTGGTCTGAGGTGTATTTGCTTCCAATGAGCGCGACCTTACCGCCGTCAAGTTCATACTTGATATCCTTGAAGACTATTCGTATCGCGGAACATTCCGGCGGATAAACGTGGTGCGTAACCTCGTACGGATTGAAGGTCGATTTTCCCCTGTTGATAAAATGGATGCCAGCGACATCTTTTTCGGGCGGGAGCCGTTTCATGACTTCCTCGAGTGGGACTATTTCTGTGGGAAGTGGAAGCTGGACAAATATTCCCTGAATGAATGGGCTGTCGGCGTACTCTTCAAGAGTCGGGAAAAATCGCCTTGCGATATTCCTCTGCGCGACTCTTTCCATTTTTACAGTTATGCCGAGTTGTTCAGCGGTTCTAGCGATCTTCCCGGACTCGCTCATTGAAACCTGGTCGCCGGTCACGAGGATAATTCCTAAGCCGACCTCAATTTGATGCTGTCTTGCAAGGCGTTCTGCATCGCGTTTTATCCGGCTTGAAAGCCGGTTGAGGATAACTTTTCCATCGTATACTTTCGCGCTCACGTGGTAATTAAAACACTATTGCGGCAAACCTGAAAATTTTCGCGCCATATTTCCATGTGTCGGCGGGAAGCATGGCTTTCAGGCATGTCTGCGACAAAAATTGTTCCACATTAAAATTATGCTCGACCGCGACCTGGGGGAGCAGAAGTCCATGGCGCCCCATATGGTCGACAACCAGCCCGTCCCTTCCAATTACTATATCGTCAATATCGGTTACTTCGACAAGTGGACCCATCACTGAAATATCGATCTCCAGGTTTTCAAGCTCCGATCTTGTAATGGGGGGAAACCGTGGGTCCTGCGACGCGGATTTGATCGCCATTTCACGGGTGGTATCGGGAAGAGGTTCAGGAGACAGGATATGCCCGATGCATCCGCGAAGTTCGCCCGATACTTTCAGGGTGACGAATACTCCGCGTCTCTGCCGGAGTTCGTCATCTGTGGCATCGAATTTTTCAGGGGGATTGCCGCGTACGAAATTTTCAACGGATTTTCTGGCGATGTCGAGAAGAAATCGTTTGTTTGTTTCGGATAGCCGTGGAATTTCTTCTGTTTCAATACTCACAATTAATCCCCCCGTTTAATGATTGGTCAGTTTTCAATCTGGCCTGATGTATCGGTCTTTTGACCGCGCCATGCAACCGATGCGTAGCCTACCACACTATTTTTATCGCCGCCGGAGTCGCCTGAGTTGTAGTAAATCAGAAGTTCAGGCTTTCCGAGATTCCATAATTTCGCTATCTCGATCGCGGTAATTACTCCGCTGAATCCGCAGCAGAGACGTCCGCCTTCACCCGATCGCTCTGACAATTTGCCCGTGTTCCCGCTGATTATGAAATCGAGAGTTTCTGAATCCAGTTTCCGGGCTTCCTCGTAAGTGAAGAAATGGCTGAGGTCTGTTGAAATGAGGATCGCGTCTTTTTTGGGATCCAGAATCCTGGTAAGTGTTTCAGCGAGTGCCGCGATATCTTTTTCCTGGACGCTTCCGGCGAGGATCGGCAGGATTTTTATCCTGTCGTCAAAGAAATACTGAATCAGCGGTATGTTTACTTCGAGTGAATGCTCGTGCTGATGAGCGCCGGGATCGTATTGAAAACCGGTTGCATCGATGATTTTTTGCCTGAGTTCGGAGTCTATCTCGATCTCGCCTAGCGGGGTTTTGTATGAATTAAATCCTGCGGGTGAAAAACCGAAAAACAGGTGGCGGTGCGATGGGCCGATCATGACGATGCGTTCCGGGATATCGCCGAGGAGTGTGGATAATCCACGCATGGCGGCGAGACCGGAATACATCCAGCCGGCATGCGGGACCAATACTATCGGAGGATGACTCCCGGTACGTGGTTCGAGCGCCCGGTCACGCAAAGAGTCGAGCAGGACGCGGATCTCCCTTTCGGTGCCGGGATAGAACGAGCCATGGAAGACGCTGTTTTTGGTTTCGGTGTATGTCATGGGAAAATGTATCCTCATATTGATTTTATCCCACATAGGGCAGGTTGGCAATTGTCGCACGGGATTCGATCCGCAGAGTGTATAATTGACTTTATGGAATTCCAATTATGAGCGTCGGCGAGTCTATTAACAGGGATATGGATTCAGTAAAAAGATCAGAGTTATGACTTTTAATTCCATGGCATCTTACCAGACGGATTACAGCTTGCAAATTGAACTGATCAGGGAATCGGGAGCTGATATTATCGCCTTGCAGGAGTTATCTGGCGAAGGCGCGAAAGCTTTTGGCGAGAATTTAAAGGGGGAATACCCATACCAGGCATTGTATCCATTGATGATGAACGGGAAAGGAATTCTGAGCAAATATCCGTTCACCGGACCGTATCTGTTGAATATCAACATGGATTCACCGTATTTCAAGCAGGCATGGTTTGATATCGATGGGACAGTTGTTAAGGTCTTTAATCTTCATTCAGCGGTTCCATTGACACATCAGGAACTGTCGCTCAGGAGGGAAGCAGTATTAAAAATAGTGGAACTAATTACTCATGATTCCCCCGTAATGCTAACAGGGGATTTTAATTTTACTGATCAGGCGTCGGACTATAAACTGCTTGCGCCAACAGGGTTACACGATAGTTTCCATGAGTGTGGGTGGGGGTTCGGGTCGACGTATCCAACACGATTCAGTTCTTATAATAATTTTTTACCGCTAATCAGGATTGACTATATATTTCACAGCGACGACTTTTATGCAGAGGCTATTTGGACTGGTGGCAAGACAGATTCCGATCATCTGCCCGTGATCGCTGACCTGGTCCTTAAAAAATAGAGCTTAAGCGAAGAACGCATTAATGGTAAAATAGCTTGAATGCGTATGATATCCACGAAATCTGACTTCCTCCTCCGAATCTCCATTTTATCTGTGTTTGGAGCGCTGCTGCTATGGGGAATTGTCGCGACGTCCTTCGCGGAGAACGAGGTCTCGCGGGAATCAATCGATTCCGCCTTGCGGGCATCAATCGAGTCGGGAGATTATATCTACGCCGAAGAAGATATGAGTGATCCTGAATGGCTGCTCAAGTTGCAGGACTGGTTCAGGAAAATGGACGAGGCAATAGGCACCACATCTGCGCTGGGCATGGGACTGGTACAGGCGATTGGTTTCATTGTGTTAATTATTATTGTGATTGCCATGGCTATGATTGTAGCCCAGAGATGGTCGATAAATTCAAGAATCCGGGCGGAAAAGACCGAGCTTGAAAATCTCGCAGGGGATGAACTTCTCGGAAAATGGGGAGGGAACAGTTTCGAAAAAGCGCAGGAGCTGGCGAAGTCGGGAAAATTCCGCGACGCTATCAGTTATCTGCTGATGTCGCTGCTTTTCGGGCTTGATAAATCGGGCTGGATACGATTTCGGAAGGGAGGCCCGTCGAGGTTTTATCTCAGGCAGCTCAGGAGGAGTGAGTCGCTGTATCCATTATTCCGCGACTTTCTCTGGAAATTTGAACTGGCTTATTACAGGGAAGATGTGACTTATCGCGACGACTGGGATTACCTTAAGGGAATATATGAAAATATCGCCGTGTCATCAGGAAACAGCGGGATCGTCGGTTCAAATTAATTCCCCTGAAATCCGGGCAGGGCAAATTCTTACTTTAATCGGGATCGTTATTTTTCTCTTCCAGTTGTTTGTACGCCTTGGGGGAGATAGGGCGTTTCAGGAGTAGCCACCTGTGACCACCGACATATTCGTGCAAATCCAGTGTTCGCTCAACAAAGTACCCCCGACGTTCATACACCGCCTTAAACGGGTTATCCTCCGGCAGCCATGTTGTCATCCAGTATTTTCCCTGGGCTCGCGCCCAGAACGACCCGTGCATTATCATAATTCTGCCGCGGCCTTCGCCACGGCTTCCTGGCAGGATGGCGACGATCGGCTGGTGAGCCTCGTCGGGAGCGGGTTCATGGACGACAATCGGAAGCAGGCCGGTTTTTTCAATTTCATCCGTCAAGCCGAGTTCGGAGGTCAGGGCGCGTAGAAGGGGTGAGCCATTTAACCGCCTGGTTTCCTGGGTTTCCAGATCGATCACGCCGATAACTACCCGTCCTTCAGTCATCACCCACATGCAGTCGTGCCTGAGCCGGTTTGCAAGGTTGGATTTGATAACCTCCTGGGCAGCGACCCCCCCTGTGCCGAACCATTCACCAAAAGCGCCGTCGAGCATCAGGCCGGTAATGAATGCGACCTGTTCAAAATCGGATGGCAGCACCGGGCGGCATTGAATGTCCGCGATATCCTCATTGCTTCCAAAATAATCGGCTAGTGGTGTTTCTTTTGAATCAGTCATCGTTCTCTTCTGCTTCCCCCGGAGTCGCGATATTGGATTCAATTTTGAGTGAAGATGAATCGACTTCATCCGGAAAAAGTGATTCTACCAGAGAATCGTCCGGGACATCGAATAAACCGAGTTGTTCGGTCTTTTTTCCGGGCAGAATTTTCTGAATCGAGGATCTCTGTCGTTCCTGTTTGTCAGCCATTGTTATCAGGCAAGAGATTTTACTATTTCCGACACTTCCTCGACCGATTCCCTGAATGCTGCAAGCAGAGTTTCGCAGTCCTCGCGCGAAATATCAAGTGGCGGCTCGACCCTGAGAACTTTCGGATTATTGAGCGCGAACGCGACCAGGACTTTTCTCGCCGCCAGTGCCGATATCATAAGTCCGCCGATGTCACCCTCTGAGAAATCGACACCGATGAAGCACCCGCGTCCACGAACTTCTTCAATTATGTCAGAATGATCGGCGCGTATTTTCTCAAGTTCGCCGATAAGATAATTTCCCGCTTCAGCGGCTTTCGCGGCGTAATTCTCGTTTACAATCAGATCGATTGCCGCGATTCCGGCTGAGCAGGCAAGGGGATTTCCTCCGAATGTGGAAGAATGGATCAACGGATTTTCTTCAAACACGTCCCAGACCTCGGGAGTTCCCAGGATCGCGCCGATTGGCATTACTCCACCGCCCAGGGCCTTTGCGAGTGTCATCAGGTCAGGCTCCAGGCCATAGTGCTCGCATGCGAACAATTTCCCGGTTCTGCCCAGTCCGGTCTGTACCTCGTCGGCGATTATCAACGAGCCATTCAGGTGGCACACTTCCTGCGCTTTTGAGAGATAGTCGTCAGGTGGAAGATGAATCCCGCTCTCACCCTGCATTGGCTCAAGAACGAGGCATGCGGTATTTTCGTCGAGAGCGGAAGCGAGGGCGTCGATATCGCCAAACGGGACACGCCTCGCGCCTGGAATGAGCGGTTTGAATGGCCCCTGGTAATCTTCGCGATCGGTTATGGAAAGGCTGCCCATCGTTTTTCCGTGGAACCCGCCGGTTGTATAGATAATTCCGGACCGTCCGGTTTTTACCCTGGCAAGTTTTAACGCGCCCTCGATCGCTTCCGTCCCGGAGTTACAGATAAACGCGTATTTGAGATTCCCAGGAGAAATATCGGCAAGTTTCTTGGAAAGAATCGCAAGCGGTTCGTTCAGGAGGACCTTGGAGGTCAGGGGCATTTTATCAAGCTGGGCTTTCACGGCTTCGATCACTTTCGGGTGAGAATGACCGATCGAAAAGACCCCGAATCCTCCGAGGCAATCGATGAAATCATTCCCGTCGATGTCATATACATGCGACCCTC